>JAITAW010000119.1 GCA_031283905.1 Treponema sp.
TATATCGGGAACGGTACGTTCACCATGACCGGCAATGCCGCTATACGCGGGAACGCGGCAAAGAACGGCGGCGGTATTAGCATTAGCGGCAACAGCGGCAGCGCCAAGGCCGAGATGAAAGGCGGCGAAGTTTCGGGGAACAAGGCGGCATACGGCGGCGGCGTGTATGTGTTCAAGGGAAGGACGTTTACCCTGTCCGGCGGCAGCGTTGCCCGCAATGAAGCCGAGTTCGTGGGCGGCGGCGTATACGTTGAATCCGGCGCGGCGTTTACCCAGAGCAGGGGCGTTGTTGTTTCCGGCAACGCGGCCGGAGACGGCGAAGGCGAGGACGTGTTCAAGCAGTAGCAGGAGCATTGTTCACCGTTGGTTACGCAAGGAGTTCCGCCTTTGGCAAAACTCCTTGCGGCCCGCCGCGGCGCGTTGAAAGATTTTTTCCAGAAAGTATTAGAGATAGGGATACGCCGGGGTTTTCCGGTGAAACGAATAATGAAGGCAAGCGGTTCGCCTGAAAGAAACGCGCCGGCAAGTTGGTTCAGCGGCTATCCGGGACGCCGGAATTACGCGGTTCACCCGATCATCTTCCCCAGCGCCATATAGAGGATGGTACCGCCGAATATGCTGATCAGCGTGTTTCGCTTCCATAGGTATGAGAGGGCGGTGAACGCTACGCCCGCGGCAAGCGGCGCGCACGCGCGGAGGACATTGACGACGCCGGCGGGGTTTTCCGGCGCGGCGGCCTGTACCGAAGCGGCGAGCGCGTTGAAGGCAAGCGCGGTCATGGCGACCGGCGGCGCCACCTTTTCAACAAAGGCGAGGAATAGGGCAAACGGCGCGTTGTCTTTGGCCGCGCCGTCTTTCTTCTTATCCCGAAAGATCAGAAACGGGAAAGCCCGGCAAAAAAAGATGATCGCTCCCATAATAAAGGTTAAGACAAGGGCTTTTTGCGTGCTAACAGCGCCGTTATTCATCGCATCCCTTTTTTCCGGCTTGAACCATTGCCTCGCTGAGTGTGGAAACGATGTTTTCTTCCCCCACATCCGCCGTGAAACCGGTTTTCTCAAGCGCGTTTTTCGGCTGATCTTGTATTTCCGCGAGGATAAGCGTTATTTTCCGGCGTCTGCATTGGGCAAGAAAGGACTCAAGCGCGGTAACGCCCGTTGAATCAATGGCGGGAACGTCTTTCATGCGCAGGATAATGGCTTTGGGCGATTTTGAGACATGGCGCAGGGTATTTTGCAGCATGTCCGCGACGCCGAAAAAGAAGGGGCCGGTTATTTCGTACACCTCAATATCTTTTTGATGTAGCGCCCTAATCGAAGCCGCGTCCACGCTCCGGTTGTCGATGTCTCCATAGGCTAATTCCATGATCAGATCGCTGTTCGCGCTTTTTATGCCGCCCACCTCGATCATGCGGCGCAGGAACAGGAAAATCGCGAGAATCACGCCCACTTCAACCGCGAATGTCAGATCAACGGCGATAGTGAGGGCGAATGTCGCTATGAGGACGCTCGCGTCGCTTTTCGGCGCTGTTCGTATGATGCGGATGACGCGGGGGATGCCGCTCATGTCCCATGAGACGATCATCAGCACGGCGGAAAGACAGGCGAGCGGAATTGCGGAAGCGGCCCGCGAGAGGAAGAGTACGAACAGCACAAGTACGACTGAGTGTACAATGCCCGATACGGGGCTTGTCGCGCCTGACTTGATGTTTGTCGCGGTGCGGGCAATAGCGCCGGTCGCGGGTATGCCGCCAAAGACGACCGAGGCGATGTTGCCTATGCCCTGGGCGACAAGCTCGGTGTTGGAGTTGTGCCGGTCGCCGGTCATGCCGTCCGCGACCACGGCGGAGAGCAGGGACTCGATTGCGGCGAGTAACGCGATGGTAAAGGCGTCCGGAAACACGTCCCGCGCCACTTCCCAGGTGATATGCGGCAGGCGCGGGATCGCTATGCTTGACGGGATGCCGCCGAAACGGGTCTGAATGGTCTCAACCGGCAATTTGAAGACCATACACACGATGGAGAGCGTCAGTACGCCCACAACCGCGCCCGGAATACGGGGCGCAAAGACGCGCAGCAGCACGATAATCGCAATAGCGCCGAGCCCTACCCCAAGGGTAATAATATCAACGGTGGGAAGCGCCTTAAAGTATTGGACCCATTGTTCAAAGAATTCGGGCGAGCTTTTCTCTATGGTCATACCGAGAAAATCTTTCACCTGCTGGGAAAAGATCAGTACGCCGATGCCGGCGGTAAAACCGGTTGTAACCGGATACGGTATGTATGTAATGAATTTGCCGATTCCGCACAGCCCCATAGCGATGAGCATGAGTCCGGCAAGTACCGAAGCCGCGACAAGGCCATCCATACCGTGCTTCGCCAGTATGCCAAAGATGATGACCACAAACGCGCCGGTCGGACCGGCTATCTGGAAGCGGCTGCCGCCGAACGCGCTCACGCAGAAGCCCGCGATGATGCTGGTGTACAGGCCCTGAGCCGGTGTTCCGCCCGCGGAAATGCTGAACGCCATGGCGAGCGGCATGGCGACAACGCCCACCATAAGCCCCGCAAGGCAGTCTTTTCCAAAAGACGCCCATGAATAGCCGCCTTTGACGAATAAGCCGGCGGCGCGGGGAACAAGAGCGCTCATATTGGCGAATGGAGAGAAACGCATTAGAGATCAGCCTCGCAACTTCTGAACGGCATTGCCGCGAGTCCGTTCTTCGCGTACAGGGGAGCCGGACCCCACTTGATCCACGCATAGCGCACCCGTGTAGGAACCGCTACCGCATCCGAAAAGGCGCGTACGGTTTCGCCCTCGATCTTCGCGCCGGCCTTGTAGTACCTGCCGTCTTCGCCCGCGACTTCAAAGCCTTCCAGCGCCCCTCTGCTCTCAAGCCCGATCTCGGCGTTGGCAAAATACACGCGGATGGCGCTTCCTTCGTTCACGGCTCTGCGGAAAACGGGCCCGTCGGCTGCCACATCTTTGCCGTACGCCTTCTTGAGCGCCTGCAGCGCGAGCCTGAACCCTACGGTCTGCTTGTCAAGCGGGTGAATGTTGTCGAATTCGCCGCAGTCGATGATGACCGCCATGCCCGTATTGGCGACAAATTGCGACGCCTTGTACTGATTTTCCTGGATAACGCACCACTGCTTGCTGTTTTCAAGTCCCGCGTCAACTTCGCTCTTTGATGCATACATGGGAAGCTGCGCGAAAAAGAAAGGCAGACTGCCGTCGCCCCAGTCCTTGCGCCACTGATCGATGAGGTAGCACATCAATTCCGCATAGTCATCGGCGCGGCTCCAGTCCTCTTCCCCCTGATAGTAGAGGAACCCTTTCAGGGCGAAAGGAGCGATGCGCCGTATCATGGAATGGTACAGGTTGGCCGGGCGGTAGGGGCTTTTTCTACCCGCGGGCTGAGGCCACGGGCATTCGCCGCACTCGGCATTCAGCGTTTCCCACGTAACCGCGGGATCGAGCGCGCAGCGCGCCTGTATACGGGCGTCCCACGCCCGCCAGTCCGCAAAATAGGCTTCCATCTCCACGTCCCATTGCTCATCGGTTTTATCGCCGATAAGGGCCGCGTAGTCGTCAAGGCATTTCTGACCGGCTCTGCTCTTCCGGAGTTGTTCTTCACTCATCCAACAGCTTATGGAGGTACCGCCCCAGTTGCAGCCGATGATCCCGATAGGGACGTTGGTCTCGGCCACGACCTTACGGGCGAAGAAGTAGGCGACCGCGCTCATCGCGGCGGCTGTGTCAGGAGCGCACGCTTTCCATCCGTTGTTCCGCTCGGCTTTCAACAACCCGTCGTCAACAATCGCCTGTTTTACGGCTTGATATATGCGGATATTGGGATTCGCGCACGCGGCAAGCTCCTCCGCGCCGTTTAGACAGTTCCGCAACTCCAGTTCCATGTTGCTTTGTCCGCCCGCAAGCCACACATCGCCCGCTATGACGTTTTTGAAACGGATTTCCGTGTTTCCGTCCGACACGGAGAGACTGCCGGTAACGCCCGCGTGTTGCGGCGGAAGAAAACACCGCCATTCCCCGTTGCGCACAACCGTTTCGGCTTTATCCGCGCCGAAACGTACGGTAACGCTTTTTCCATTAACGCCCGTTCCCCACACCGGAACATCTTTATCCCGCTGCACTACCATATTATCTGAAAAAATAGGCGCGGCCTGAAAAACTGCCATAGATACCTCCCGCGTGTCACCGTACGTTCGATACGTCCGGTGACGGTTATCAATATGAGCGCTAATTATAGTACAAAATAAATGAACGTAAAAGTCCCTTGACGAGGGCTGCTTTTCTTTGTATTATTAGTTCGTTGCCGAGGTGGTGGAATGGTAGACACCGGGGACTTAAAATCCCCTCCTTGTAACGAGGGTACGGGTTCAACTCCCGTTCTCGGCAGATTAACGTTGTATTTATTAAATCACACAGTCCGCCGAAAAGTCCGGTACTTTATTTTCTTATATATATATATAAGCGAAGATTTAGAAAAATAGCGCGCCGGTCGCCGTTAGGTGTGCGCTTGTGCAACTTAGGCTTTTTCAAAGACAGGGGCGGTGTTCCCTGCTTTTTTTCAACACAGAAGGACATGCGCGCCTGCGGACTAAAATGTACATATGGGTACTGCGTATAGGCACGCAAGGAAAGAAATCAATAAAATTTGATGAAAAATTCTTTATATGCGCCGGTAGGGTTTTGGGGAGTCGCGGCGATGCCCTTGACTCTGGCGTATGGAGGACCGCGGCGCAGCCATTTCAAAAACGCGGTTTGCTTTTTTTCATCCCCTTCCGACCAGACTTCAACATCGCCGTCAGCGGTGTTTCTAACCCAGCCCGATAGTCCAAGCGTACGCGCCGCGTCTTGACAAGCGTACCGGAAACCAACGCCCTGCACCCGTCCGGTAACGCGGGCGAAAAAAGCGGTGTCAGCCATATTCTTCCTCTTCAACAGTTTGAATAGCCTCAGCGGAAAACCCTTCGTACTTCAGTTTCCGCCGTCTTGTACAAAGCGATTCATCATCAAGTCCTTTTTTTGCGGCGAACTTTTTCAATAAAACAAGATCCGTTTCAAAATCAAGCTCGGCTTTCAGGACTTTTTGGGCTGTACCGCACGGAATTCCTTTTGCGCAAAGTTTTGCGAATAGCTTGTTGGGGCTGTCTGGCCTTAGGGAAAGCCGTGATTGCACCCACAATCCCGCATACCGCTCATCGTTGACGGCTTCTATGCTTACAAGATGATTAATGACCATTTTTACACAGGGAGATGCGTGTCCGCGCGCTTTCAATTTATGTTCAAGCCCCAAACACGTTTGCTCGGCATTAGCAATGAGGGAAAGGGCGGCGCGTTCAGCCCGCAAGCAGGCGCACGCAAAACACAGTTCCGCATCCTTGTCTTCGGATATTTCAAACGGCAACGTTATACCGGATATAAAATCCTCTTCCAAGTAGACGGTTTTTATAGAAAAAAGCCTGCCGTCCGATAAAGCGATGCGATAGACTTTCGGAGCGTTTTCCAGCTTTATTGAGGTAATTTCCACTCTCATCACGTCCGTGAGACGAATAAAATCGCGAACCTCTTTTGATCCCGCTAAAAGCGCCCGCCACAAGCAACTCAGAGCGGCAACAAAGGGTTAACGTTTGGAGAATTGAAATCGACGCCGCGCGCCGCGCTGACCGTATTTCTTGCGTTCAACCATACGAGAGTCGCGGGTCAGGTACCCGTTGGCGCGGAGGTTGGCGTAATTCGCCTGATCGATCTGGCACAACGCGCGGGCAAGCCCGTGCCTGCACGCGCCCGCCTGTCCGTGGATGCCGCCCCCGTACACATTGATGAGGATGTCAAATTTATTTTCGCTGGCGGTCACCATAAGGGGCTGGCGCACCATTATGGCGTGTTCCCCTTGTGGAAAATACTGGACAAGCTCTTTGCCGTTTATCGTGATTTTGCCGTTGCCGTCTTTTATATAGACGCGCGCAACCGAAGTCTTCCTTCTGCCGGTTCCAATACCAAGATTTTTCATCAATTCACCTCTTATAATTCGATTTTTTCGGGGTTTTGCGCCGCGTGGGGGTGATCGGGTCCCGCGTAGACTTTTACGTTGCTCAGGAGTTTGCGCCCAAGGGGTCCTTTGGGCAACATACCTTTCACCGCCAACTCAAGGGGTCTCGCCGGGTGTTTGCTGATGAGTCTTTCAAAAGTTTCAGCTTTAAGACCGCCCACATAGCCGGTGTGCCGGTAGTATATCTTGTTCTGAGCCTTGCGTCCGGTAACCGCTACTTTATCCGCGTTTACAATTACTACATAATCACCGCATTCTTGATGAGGCGCAAATATGGGTTTTTCTTTGCCCCGTACAACAGCCGCCGCTTTTACGGCGATTCTGCCGAGCGGCTTGCCTTCGGCGTCAATAACAAACCATTTCCGCTCAATTTGAGCCGGTTTCACAAATAACGTTTTCATACCATAACCTTTTAGTTGAAATCAAAAATAGGTATACAGTTTACGATAGCGCCGCAATCTTTGTCAAGAGGTATAGTTGAAGGGAAACGCGCTATTTAACCGTTATTTGGGGCGTAGCCTCTTTTGGTTTAATACCCCGACCCTCTCCGGCTAAACTTGACTCACAGTTTTCTCATATTTATGCTATAGTCTCATAAGAAGCCGAAAACTCCGGGAGGGGAATATGGCACAGGGGGAAAAGTTTCGGGCGGAAGCGTCAATGTCCATGGAGAATGCGTCAACAACACGCTTTTCGTCAGCACCATATAGTCGCCCACCGCCGCGTCACTCGTTACGTAGCAAAACACCGCCCCATTGTACCCGTAGGGTATGGCGCACTGCCCTGATCACGGAAGTCGATCTGTATCCGCATCAGGTCCAGTACCTTGAAGCTGAATTCAGGGTGGGTCTTGGGATCGTGAATGGTTGCGCACATCCCGTCACGCACGGTTACGCCAGCGTCTTCCCGTTGCGCGTTGCTCACCGCCGGGTTCCACTCAACGTGGGTTTTGACGACCGATCACTCCTCGCGTATGAGGGTCTTTTTCGCCGCGTTCTTTGCCGCAATGTCGGCCATCCCATGGTTGCTCGACTTGGCGACCGTCAGTTTTGCCTCGTAATCCGCGAATAGGCTTTGCAACAGAGTAACAACCGACTGAGGATTCCCCACGCGTCCGCGTTGAGCGCGATAAAATTGCGGCTCCACTTATATAAAGTGTAAATGAGAGCAAAAAGATAGTGAGCGGAGTCCTCGGCCTTTCGTGCCGCCCTCGGCGGCGTGCGCGGGATGTCCCGCAGAATTCGCGGGGTATCCCACAGGTTCTACGAGATACCTCACAAACTCAGGTATTATAAAGACGCATTCCCGGCGCATCCGCCGCGATCTAGTTCGCTGAACGCTTCCCTCAGGAATGCATCCAAAAAAAGCAGACCCGCGTGCGTAAGGCGCGGTTCTTTCTGATCAAAAAGCCCTTTATCCCTCCATAAAGCAATGGTTTCGGGGATACACGCCTCAATATCAGTATGAAAACGTTTTTGAAACAGCGCCTTGTCCGGACCAAACATGGTGCGAAAACCCATAAGAAACGTCTCTTTTATAAGAACGGACCGGCCGAGGCGTTCCTCGGCAACCACGGGGCTTGTAAGATAGGCATCAATATCAGCCGCTACGGTCCGCCGTACGCCCGTACCGGTTTCATCGTCAATAACGGTACCGGAAGCGCCTGCGCCTACTCCCAGCCAGTTTTCCATGCGCCAATACCGCAGGTTGTGAGCGGACATATTTTTCTTGCTTGCTTCGCTTGTTCCCTCATTCCGGCAAAAATTGGAAACTTCATATTGAATATAGCCGTTCCGTTCAAGCTCGTCCCGCCCGGCAAGCCACAGGCGATCTATGCGCTCCGTATCCCGGTCAAAGCGCCCCGTTTTTTCCCATTCCTTCCATAATGGAGTCCGTTCTTCCACGGTCAGACTGTACAGCGAAACATGGGCGGGTTCAAAGGCAAGCGCCCGCTCAATATCGGCGTGTAAAACGGCTTCGTTCTGGAAGGGAAGCCCCGCGATGAGGTCTACGGAAAAAGCCGCCGGAAAAAACGAGCGCGCAAGGTCCAGCCGTTCCCGCAAAAACCGCGCCTCCCCAACCCTGTTCACCGCTTTGCGGGACGACTCGTGAAATGTCTGTACGCCGAGGCTGACGCGGTTCACCCCATGACCGGCGCACGTTTCAAAAAAAGCCTTGTCAGCGGATTCGGGGTTCGCCTCAATGGTGAATTCCAAAGGCGCGTTGGGCATCAGTCCGGCAAGCCCCGAAAGCAGCCGCTTCAGGCGTTGATGCCCCAATAGGGATGGAGTGCCGCCGCCTATGTAGACCGTAGGCGCGGATGAGACCGCGTAGCCGGAAAGCGCCTGCCGCGTATCGGCAAGCAGGCGGTCTACATAGCGGTCAAGACGGGGATCCGCGCGTTCCACCGGAATCGAGTAAAAGTCGCAGTAATCGCACACGCCCGCGCAAAACGGTATGTGCAGGTAAAGGGACGTTTCCATTCTTCAGCTTTAGATTTAAGAAAAAGAGCGGTCTAAAGCCCGCTCTTTCGGAAACCGGTTGAAAAACTAACCCAAACAGCGTTTAGATTAGTTTTTCAACCGGCCCATAGATTTTATACAAAACATCCGTTGCCGGCAAGGTAACGATTCATACATCATGGAAGCAGGGACGCTTCCTATATGCGTTTACTTAAAGGGGAGCCTATAAATATCTTGGAGATATGGGATCGGGACAACGGCGGGGATGGAACACGAGCGGGAGTTAGGGAGAGGTTTTGTGTTACGGATACGAGGCGGAGCGGTCGGGTTTACGATGAACGGTGAAGGAAACGGTCGATAGCGAGGCAAATTTCCGTGAACACGGGAGGGGGGATGCTGCGGCAAATAGAGAAGTCTTCAAACGGCTCAAGAGGCTTTTTTGAGCGCCATGAGTTGCCGACAAAAATTAATGAAACGACCTTCGCGTTGTTTTACGGGAAGCCGTTGCCGGCTGGACTTTGCGAACAGATAGTGAGCGGAGGACGCTTTCCCTCATTCGTTCTTTTTTCGCGATCACTTCCAGCGAGGAAAGGATCAGTACGCCGTCCACGCCAATGAAATCAAGCGAGATAAACAGGGAGTCGGTGTTTACACTTTCGCTTTGTATACAAATGAGAATCAATACCCAGTTCTTTAGCCTGCGCCTGCACTCCGCTATACACGGAACGCTGATATTCTTCATCTAAATTATTGAGGAAAAGCCCTATTCGCATGGTTGCCCCGCCTTTTTTAGAATATCGCGGTACGATGCGCCTGAACGCGGATCTTTTGCATCGGGAAGGAGGACAAGCAACGGAATGAGCGCAAAAGCCCGCTCCGCAAGTCTCGGATGCGGTATCTCCAAATCCGGCTCCGTCATGACAAGCTCGCCAAACAGCAGTATGTCAATGTCCAGCGTCCGTTCCCCGAATCGACGCTCTTCCGCACGATTCCGTCCGCACAACACCTCAATGTCATGGATAACGGACAATAACCCGCACGGAACGCCTTCATACCAGCCGCAGACTGCCGTGTTGAGAAAGCGCGGTTGATCGGTAACGTATAATGGCTCGGTTTCAAACACGGGCGCGGCGCGTAAATTTGAGAGTACGCCGCCCAGTTTGCGCATGCCTTCTTCCAAAAGCTCACGGGGCGTTTGTACATACCCGTCAAGCTGTTTATACGCTTTGTTTGAACCAAGCCCCAAAACAACTAAAGAGGCCATTGCGGGCGGTTAGAATGTGGTTTCCGCCATCGCTTTAACCGCTTCATCGGTTATCGGAAGCTCAGGCGCAACGGCTACCGCCGTTGATTTTCGTGAACGGGCTTTCTTGAGAAGCCCGGCCTCGCCGGTTTTTGCCGATTCGCTCGCCGTTGCTTGCGGAACCGCCGTCCGCGGGAACTCCCTGTCTGGAAACATGATTTTCCGCAGTTTTTCCTCAAGTTCAGTCATAAAATCGGGGCGATCTTCAAGGTAGGCTTTTGCGGCTTCCTTGCCCTGCGCTATCTTTTCCTCGCCGTAGGAATACCATGCGCCCTTCTTGTCGATGATCTCATACTTTACAGCCGCATCCAGTACGCTCCCAGCCGCTGAAATGCCCTTGCCGAACATGATCTCAAACTCCACCTTCCTGAAAGGAGGCGCGACCTTGTTTTTCACCACCTTGACCCGTACGCGGTTGCCTATGGCGTTGGCATCCTTGCCCCCTTCAATGGTGTCGGTTTTACGCACGTCAATCCTAACTGAAGCGTAGAATTTCAGGGCGTTACCTCCGGTAGTCGTTTCCGGATTGCCAAACATCACGCCTATTTTCATGCGGATTTGGTTGATGAAGATGAGGAGGGTGCGTGATTTTCCGATGATGGACGTGAGCTTGCGCAACGCCTGGCTCATAAGGCGCGCCTGAAGCCCCATATGCGCGTCCCCCATCTCGCCCTCAATTTCAGCTTGGGGCGTCAGCGCCGCGACAGAGTCCACGACAATAACGTCAATCGCGCCGGAACGCACAAGGTTTTCCGCTATTTCAAGGGCTTGCTCCCCGTTGTCCGGCTGGGAAACCCACAAATTCTCGGTATTGACGCCGAGGTTTTTGGCGTAAACCGGATCGAGCGCGTGTTCCGCGTCAATAAAAGCCGCAGTACCGCCGAGTTTCTGCGCTTCGGCGATACAGTGTAAAGCCAATGTCGTCTTACCCGAAGACTCTGGTCCATATATTTCAATGATTCTGCCCCGTGGATAACCGCCTATGCCGAGCGCCTCATCCAAAAGTATGGAACCCGAAGGGATCACCTCAATGCCGGTGGCGTTGTTGTGATCTCCCAGCTTCATAATGGCGCCGGCGCCGAATTGTTTTTCTATCTGGAGCCTTGCCGCTTCCAGCGCTTTTTCCTTTTCTTCCTGTGAAGCCGGCGCCGGTGACACTACTTTGGAATGCTTGTCGGATTTTCCGCGTTTTTCAGGCGCTTCCCCAAAATCTTCATCGCTCACTATAGTTCCTCCTCAACAATAATACGGCGTTCATATGCCGTTTGCTTTAGAATATCATAAAGTCGTTTTTTTGCCTATTGAGCAACAGACGTTTTTATGCTACCGTATTCCCGTGAATTATTCTACTCCATCTAATTTAGGCGTCATCGCATGTCCAGGGGGAGAAATTTTTGCCGATGAGGTAATCCTTCACCTGAAGACCGGCTGTCGCTGTCAGTTTGAGCGCACTGTTTCCAAACTGGCGAAGCGGTACAATTTAGATGTTCCTTCGGTCATCGCAAAATTCGATTTTATTCACAACGCCACATCGAGCCTGCCTTCACCGTATGTGGATCCAACTCAATTCAAACTTTCAGGCATAAAGATACCTGCGCAATTCACCATGTTTGCAAACGGCGAAATCAAAGCCGAGATATTGGAATCGGTGCGAGGCAAGGATATTTTCATAGTACAAGATGTTGAAAATCATTTTCCGGTCAATTTCAATAACGGTTGCAAACGGACGCTCTCAATCAACGATCACCTGATGACGCTGTTTGTTACGGTCGATGCGGTGAAACAAGCGGGCGCGGGACGCATTACGCTGGCGCTTCCCACCTACCCCTATTCACGGCAACACAAAAAAAAGGGACGCGAAGGGATTACGGCGAGCCGCGTTGGAAAACTTTTGGAATTTCTCGGCGTTCACCGCATCATCACCTTGGACATTCACT
>JAITAW010000149.1 GCA_031283905.1 Treponema sp.
CTTATCGTATTGAAAAAAGTAAGAAGGTATTGAGCCGTTGGTGATTTCTTTGCAGGAGTCCGCCTTCTTGCCGAAAAACGACTCAAACCCAGGGTCATCGGTGATAATGCCGAGCTTCCATTGCGAAAACCGCGTCCTGAGTCCCGCCATGCCGCTGTATGTGGCTTCCGCCTCCGTCTTGCCACCCAGACGCCTCCCGTATGGCGGGTTGGTGATGATGAAGCCCGTTTCTTTATCAGGCGCAACCGCATGTTCCATGGGCGTCATCTTGATGTTCGGCACGAAAGGAAGCTTTAACTCAGCCTGAATGCCGGCGGAAGGTTTTTTCCCCAGCGCAATCTCATACGCCCTATTGATGTTGGACATCGCCATAGAAACAGAACGGGCGTCCGCATCGCTTCCATAGACGCGAATAACGCGATTCACGTCAACTTTTGCGAGCAATTCTTCGCGTGTCTTTTTCTCCAACAGCTCGTTATGAAAAGCGAGGCCGGAAACCGCAAATGTCCGCATCATGCAAGGAGCCGCATCCCACGCATACAGGGCGGCTTCTATGACAATGGTTCCCGATCCGCAAAACGGATCGTAGAGAGGAAACTTTCTGCGCCAATTCTCAAGCAACAGAACGGCGGCAGCCGTAGTCTCGCGCAACGGCGCAATGCCGCCTTCGGTCCGGTACCCGCGTTTGAACAGAGGCTCTCCTGAAAGATCGAGCAACACGAAAACAATATCTTTCTCAATGTATACCCATATTTCCGCGATAAAACCCGTTTCAGGCAACCGGTTGATCTTACGCTTTTCGCACAACCGCAAGGCAACCGCTTTGTGAACCATAGCCTGTATGGCGGTCTCCGCAGTCAGTTTGGAACGGTTTGTCCGCACCTTGCCGATGTGGACGCCGGCACCTACGGGAATAAGGTCTTCCCAGGGAGCCGAACGGACGCCTTCAAAAAGTGTGTCAAAGTTGTCAGCTGGAAAAGCCGCGATCTCAAGCAACAGTCTGTCGGCGGTACGCAACGCCATGAGGGCGCGGTAGACGCACACAATATCGGAGCGAAACCGCACCTTGCCGAAGCCTCCGGCAATGATGGAAAATCCCAGCTTGCGCAGTTCATTGGAAAGCGGCTTTTCAGCTCCAACGGCGCACAGGGCGACAAACGTTGCGCCGGTTGCGCTAAAAGAAATTTCCATTTTTACTGTTCCTTATATTCCTAAATCTCTCATCAATTCTGCGGCGCTATGTTCAGGACTAAACGCGCCTTCCTCGTCTCCGTGTACGCTGTTAGAAACGCACGACTCTTCATTTTTTTCAATAATACGCCCCCAGTCTTTAAGAATGTCGGCGGCGGAAGTTATGATTTTCGCGCCCTGCTCCGCAAGTTTTTCCGTGCCTTTCCCAACGGGAGAACCGGTCAGAGTGACCCACAAATCGCGGTTTTGTTCAAGCGCGAATCGTGCAGTTATCAGCGCGCCCGATTTTTCTGGCGCTTCGACAACAAGGGTTCCTCGCGCAAGCGCGGATATGATCCGGTTTCTGGCTGGAAACCGCCACTTTGCGGGACCGGTACCGGGCGGGTATTCGCTGAGCAAACCGCCGCCCCGCTCAAGGATACGCTTTGCAAGGTTGCGGTTCGCGATTGGATAAACCTTGTCAGGACTTGACCCGAGTACCGCGAAGGTCGGCGCGTTCGTCTCAAGACAACTGCGGTGAGCCATAGCATCGATGCCCAATGCAAGTCCGGACACCACCGAATAACCGAGATCGCCTAATTCACGCGCAACAGTAAACGCAGATGCGGAGGCGCGGGGACTTGGACGCCGCGTTCCTACCACTGCAATGAGCGGCGTATCAGGATCCGGGAGCTTGCCTCTGTAAAAAAGCACTGCCGGTGGATCGTACATTTCGAGGAGTAGGGGAGGGTAGGCGGAGTCGCCCTTTGAAACGAAATGGATATTCCGTTTTTCGGCAAGTTCAGCGTCTTTTTCGGCTAATGACCGCATGTCGCTCATAGTGAAAGCTTTTCGAATAGGAGTTCCCATGATCCACGCCAGATCATCCACAGAAGAATCGAAAAAAGCGGATGCGTCTTTTGAAGAGAAAAAATCATACAACACTATTTTATGGCGAGCCTTGATCGGAAGACGCGCAACGCCTAATGCAAGAAGGCTCCTTCCCTCATTACCCATTCATTGCCCTGAGCGTTTGTTGTTTCAGCGCCGTAGCCTGTTCAAGTTTATTCTTGTTTTTGCTCACGCTTAGTATCCCGTCAAACTGTTCTATAGCCCGGCGATATTCCCCTATGGTATAGTAGGCTCTCGCCAGCACAAACATGGCATCGGCGGCGCCTTCGGGATTCCCTGAATTAAGATCGATGTAACGTTGGAGGTAGGGAATGGCGTCAGCCGAACGGTCAAGCTCAAACACGTAAAGAATGCCGATCCCGTAAAGCGGCCTGTCATAGCGTTCGTTGAGTTCAATGGCACGTAGATAACCTTCTTCAGCGAGTTTGTAATAATCCCCGCGTTTTTTCTCGCTTGCCGTACCCGGAAAATCCAACGTCGATTTCGCCATGACGCCTGCGGAAACGCCCGTCATGTAAAAAAGCGCCGTATCTTCAGGGTTATATCGGATGGCGTTTTGCAAGGCGTCCAAAGCCCCGTCATGCTGGTTTTTGTCCTGCAATCGGGTGGCGAGTATTTTCCAGTACGTTCCGGATTTTGCGCTTGCCTTGGTAAACTGCTCCAGTTGGTTTTCATATGCGGCGATGGTTCTTTTGAGATCGTCAATAGTTTGGGCGTTTTTACTGTTGCTTATATCGGCTATCCTCGCCGCTTCCTGAGAACGGGCTGATATGTTTTGCAACACGATGCCGCCGATGACAAGCAGAGCGACAACGGCGATCACAACGACTCCTATAGTGGTTTCTTTTCTCATTCCGCCTCCTTATTTATTCCATTCTTTTAATTTTGGCAAAAACTGTTTATGACTCTCTTTAAGACGGGAATTTACGTGCGTGTAAATCTGCGTTGTGGTTAAATCAGCGTGCCCCAAAAGCTCCTGCACACTCCGCAAATCGGCACCGCCAGCCAACAACTCAGTCGCAAACGTATGCCGCAACGTATGCAGTTTAGAGCTGATGCCCGCAAGCTCCGCAATAAACGCGTAATTCTTCCATATGCCTTTTCTTGAAAGTCTTTTGCCATTTTTGCTTAAAAAAAGGGCCTTCGAGGGTTTCTTTCCGGTCAATTTGGGACGCGCTTCGTCAAGATACCGTTTGAGCCACGCCTTAGCTTGCTCGCCGAACACCACAAGCCGCTCCTTTCCGCCTTTGCCAAGCACTTTCACGATACCCTCCGAGGTTAGGTCATTGCAATTAAGAGAAACCGCCTCGGAAATACGCAACCCTGATGAATAGATAAACTCGTAAATGGCCCGATTGCGAATGCCGAATGGCGTTTTCGTATCGACCAACCCAAGCATACGATCAACCGTTTCCTTGCTCAGCACCGCCGGCAGATGCTCCGGACGTTTCGGCATTTCAAGAATATCAGCCGGGTTGTCGGTTCTGATATTTTCGTCAATTAAAAAACGAAAAAAAGAACGCAAAACTGAAATAACTTTTGCCGCGGTGCGCCCATCTATATTGTTGACGGAGCGCCTTTTCTCAAGATACGCGCCCAGATCCGCCGCCTGGATTTGAGATATATCAAGGGACTCGCCGTCAAGCCATTGTAAAAAAAATTGAATCTCTGATTCGTACGTTGAAGCGGTAAGCACGGAGTGGCGTTCCATTGCAACGAGTCTCGTCCGGTATTTTTCCAGTATGCTCTGCAAATTTCTACCCTTCTAAATCTTTCATTTATTCGGGTTTTTAAATTAGAATTTTAGAAATTTGAAAAGAAG
>JAITAW010000212.1 GCA_031283905.1 Treponema sp.
CGCACGCCGTATCCCCCGCTTTTATGGCTTAGTTCACCAATATATTAGCGGAAACAACGTGCTTTTTGCTATATCCTTACAAAATCCTTTCCATACATGCTTTTGAAGAGCCTAATAAAATACCATTATTGATAATGATAACTGTGTACATATTGCAAAAATACGTTCAATCCCACTAGTCAAAAACAGATACGGGGAAGTTGTTAATATTGTCGTTATTTGCGTATTTAGCGGATTAATATATCATACTCTCAGTTTGGGACGGGAGAATCAAGGATGCGCATTGTCTTCATTGAAAGTGTTACCGCAGATGAAGTCCTCCCACTTCCCCGTTGCGCATTCAAGGATCCCTCTTACCCGCGCCTTTCCTCGAAATTGTAACGCGCCACGGGCGTACGCGCCGCTTTCACCTCATCGGGCCGCCCGATAACGGCGGTACGCGGAGCGGAGCGCAGACTTTCAGGATCAGAGTCGGCGCGTTCACGCAACTCAAGCAAGGCGTCCGCCGCTTTGTCAAGCGTTTCTTTCGATTCGGTCTCGGTCGGCTCGATCATAAGCGCCTCATGAACGATGAGCGGGAAGTACATGGTCGGCGGATGCATACCCATGTCCTGCAAAGACTTTGCGATGTCAAGCGCGGAAATGCCTTTTTCCGCTTTGAGCTTTTCAAGTGAAACGACAAATTCGTGCATACAGGGGCTTCCTTTCGCATATGTGGCGGACGGCGCAATGTCAAACCGCCCTCTGAGACGCGCCATCATATAGTTGGCGTTCAACACCGCGTTTTCCGCAACAGCAGGAATGCCTTCTCTCCCAAGCGTAAGGAGATAGGCGAGAGCGCGGACAACCACGAGGAAGTTGCCGTGAAAAGCCCGAATCCGCCCGATGCTGTCCGGTTGGTTATTGTTGAAGGAAATGCCGCCATTATCGCTTCTGATCGTTGGATGCGGCAGGAACGCCGCAAGCGGCGCTTTGCACCCGACGGCGCCCGCGCCCGGACCGCCCGCTCCGTGCGGAGTTGAAAATGTCTTGTGCAAATTGAGATGCGCCACGTCAAAACCCATATCCCCGGGACGCGCGACACCCGCGATGGCGTTAAGGTTCGCGCCGTCGTAGTAGTTCAAACCGCCCGCTTTGTGAATAATATCTGTGATTTCAAGGATGTTCGGGTCAAAAAGCCCCAGCGTATTCGGATTGGTGAGCATGATTCCGGCAGTGTCGGGACCTACCGCCGCTTTCAGCGCGTCAATGTCCACACAGCCGTCTTTTGTTGACGCAATGTTCACAACGGAAAATCCCGCCATAGCCGCGCTTGCCGGATTGGTGCCGTGAGCGGAATCCGGTACGATGATCTTCGTACGCGCCGTGTCTTTTCGCGCCCTGTGATAGGCTTTGATAAGCAACAGCCCCGCAAATTCGCCGTGCGATCCGGCTGCCGGCTGGAATGTCATGGCATCCATGCCGCTCAATTCGCACAGATAGGTCCCGCATAGATACAGAATTTTAAGAGCGCCCTGCACGGTCACGGAGCTTTGCAAGGGATGAACATCCGTAAAGCCGCGCAGGGAAGCCGCTTCCTCATTGATTTTGGGATTGTATTTCATGGTGCAGGAACCAAGCGGATAAAACCCGTCATTCACGCCGAAAGAGCGCTTCGCAAGCGCACTGTAATGGCGCGATATTTCATTCTCGTCAAGAGACGGAAGGCGCGGCGGCGTTTTGCGGCTCGCTTCCGCAGGAAGCGGCGCGTCCGGCACATCGCACGCCGGCAAGATTGAGCAGGATCGCCCGGCACGGCTCTTTTCAAATATCAACTCCATTAAACCCCTCCTTGTACGCTTTGCAAAATATCGCACAGCGCGTCAATCTCGGCTTTGCTGTTCATTTCGGTAACGCACCACAAGACGCCGCGCTCATTCGGCAGCAGTTCCGATAACGGTAGCCCTCCCAAAACGCCTTCTTTTCCAAGAGCGGCAAGCGTCTTTGCGACATCAGGGCAGGCGGTTACAAATTCATGGAAGAAATTACCGGTGTATTTCAGATCAAACCCCGGAATTTCGGCGATACGTTTCGCCGCGTAGGCCGCTTTGGCATGGCATTGGCGGGCGGCTTCGGCTAATCCGTCCGCGCCCATCACCGAAAGGTACACCGCCGCGGTAAGAGCGCACAACGCCTCGTTGGAACAAACATTGCTCAACGCCTTTTCCCGCCTGATGTGCTGCTCACGCGCTTGCAGGGTAAGTACAAATGCACGGCGTCCTTCATGATCCGTGGTTTCGCCAACAATGCGCCCGGGCAGCTTTCTTATAAGCGCCGCCTTGCACGCCATAAAACCCAGATAGGGTCCCCCGAACCCCAGCGGCAAACCAAGCGGCTGCCCTTCACCTGTCGCAATATCCGCCCCCAAGACGCCCGGGCTTTCGAGAAGCCCTAACGCTATGGGGTTGCACCCCGCGACAAGCAGGGCGCCAGCCTCATGAAGAATATCCGCAACGGTTTTGATGTCTTCGATCTGACCAAAGAAATTCGGTTGCTGGAGGTAGATGCATGCAACGCGCCTCCCGTCTTCGACAAGCATGGCTTTCAAAGCGTTGATATCCAGTGTTCCGTTTGCAAGCGGAACCGTTTTCACCGTGTACTCGTACCCGAAGCAGTACGTACGGATCGTTTCAATGGCATGGGGATGGGCGCCTTCCGCAACATATACGATAGCGCAATCCCGTGAAGCGCACATATGCGCCGCTTCCGCAGCCGCGCTCGCTCCGTCGTATACGGACGCATTGGAGGCGTCCATGCCTGTAAGCTCGCAGATCATGGTCTGATATTCAAAAATAGACTGCAAAACCCCCTGGCTGATTTCCGCCTGATAGGGCGTGTACGCGGTTAAAAATGTTTCGTTAGCCGTAATGCGCTTAACCGCCGCCGGAATATAGTGCCGGTACGCACCCGCTCCACGGAACACGCTCTTGAACACGGTGTTTTGAGCGGCGATCTCCTGCATAGTGCGTGCGACTTCAAGCTCAGACAATCCTGCGGGAAGCGTATTTCCGCCCGTGTACAACGCCTCCCGCGGAATTTCGGCAAATAAATCCCGCGTGGATTTCCGTCCTATAACACGAAGCATGGCTTCGCGGTCTTGAGCCGTATGCGGTATATAGGATCCCATTGTTTTAACCTATCAATTTCTTATATTCCGCTGCGGAAAGCGTATCTGCGGAAAGCGTTCCCCGCACTTTGATAAGCCACGTCTCGTACGGCGTTTGGTTGATTAATTCAGGCGCGTCAAGCGGCGTTTGGTTAACGTCCGCAACTTCGCCGTCAAGCGGGCTGTAAATCTCGGAAACCGCTTTCACGGATTCCACATCCGCAAACGAAGTTCCGGCAACCAGCGCATCGCCCGTTTGCGGCAAATTGACGAACACGATGTCGCCGAGTTCCTTTTGGGCGAAATCGGTCAAGCCGATCTCGTACACGCCGCCTTCAATTTCACGAATCCATTCATGGGACTTCGTATAGCGCAAATCTTCTGGAATAAACATACTTTACCTCCTAAAAACCTCTATGAAAACACTGAAAAACGCCGTCAAGCGTTTTAGATAACCGCTTCGCGCTTATCTTCAGTGTTACTTTAATCCCGATTGCATCACCGTTTGTAAAATGGCAATCCGGCGACAACGGCTTCCACTTTGCGTCCGCGCACGTCTATTTCAACCTTTTGCCCGGGCGCGGCGTACGTACGCTGAACAAGCGCCATCGCGACGCATTCTTTCAAATGGGGGGCAAAAGAGCCGGACGTTGTTTTCCCGATGACAACCCCGTCCGCAAAAACGTCTTCACCGCCGCGCGCAATGCCGCGTCCTATGACCTTCAACCCCGCTCGGATGCGGGCGGGCGTTTCTCTGCCCGCAAGTCGCCGTTTGCCTATGAAATCCGGCTTATCCATTTTGACCGCAAACGATAGCCCGGCTTCAAAGGGCGTAATATCACTGGTCATCTCGTGTCCGTACAACGGCATCGCCGCCTCAAGGCGGAGCGTATCTCGGCTGCCAAGCCCACAGGGGATAAGACCATCGTTTTTGCCCGCATCAAGCAGTTTTTCCCAAAGCGCGATGGCGTCATTCGGAACGCAATACAACTCAAAGCCTTTTTCACCCGTATACCCCGTGCGCGACACAATACACGGAACGCCGCCGGCCGCGCCGTTTTCAACGAGCGTATAATAGGCGGAAGGAATTGACGCGGGATCCGACAGGCGGGCGAGAATTTGCTCGGACAGCGGACCCTGCAAGGCGATCTGGGCTAGTGAATCGGAAATATCTTCAAATTGTACCGAACCTTCAAGGTGGGAGCGTATCCACGCCGCGTCTTTTTCGCGGTTTGCGGCGTTGACGACCAAAAGGAAACGCCCCTTGTTGTCCATCTTGCAGACAACGAGATCGTCAATAACGCCGCCGTTATCATTGCACATCAGCGTGTAACGCACCCGTCCAACCGGCATCTTCGAAAAATCGTTGGTTGCTATACGCTGAAGATTGTCAAGCGCGTTTTCGCCGGAAACAACGAATTCTCCCATGTGCGACACATCGAACAAGCCGACTCTGTTTCGCACCGCCTCGTGTTCGGCTATGACGCCCTGTTCATACTGCACCGGAAGCAGGTATCCCGCAAACGGCACGATTTTTCCACCGTGTGCTTCATGCCACGCATAAAGCGGCGTTGTCTTTTCCATAGTGAAACAAACATACCATAGTAATAAGAATTTTACAAGGAGACAAAATACGGAGAATAACCCGCCGCAGATAGCCCCGGCGACCCTTCTTCCGGTGGAGATACAAGAGATACGGCGTCTGTTCAGCGCCTGCCGGTTGTATCAGAAACAGAATGTCCGGTTGAAGAACCTGATACACGCTCTGCTGAAGGAGCGGTTGTATGGTTTCACGCAAGACGAGATCTTTGACCGGAAGAGTCGGAAGAAGACGGCGGAGATCAAGACGCGGTTCAGCGGTTCGGGGAAAGACGTGAAAAATATGCGCGCCATAGATCACGTTTGCCCTGACCGTAACGGATCAAAGACGGGATAATGAAGTTACATATTCCATCGGGCGCACCGGGAGAACTGCTCTTGATTCCGGAGGTTAGGTTTAGCCTGAAGCGAGGACTCGTACACCCGCGTTTTCCAATACATGCTTGAACCCCTTGCTTCTTTTTATTATTATATGATTATGTTTTCTTCGACTCGTTGCGCCGCCGGGTGCGGACAACTCGCCATATCAGGTTCAAAACTCTGCGCCATCCATTCGTTAGACGCGGACGTGGAATCGGAACGGTTAGGCGGCTTTATACAAAATCTGCGTGTCATCCGCGATCTCAACGCATCCGGCTTGAGCTTTGAGGGCAGAGACTTTTCAGGAAAAGAATTCCACGAATCAACTTTCAAAGGCGCTCATTTTTCAAAATGTTCCTTTTCCAATACAACCATGACAACCGTCTTTTTCACCGGCGCGTCTTTTGCCGGCTGTAACTTCTCCCAAAGCACGTTTCAATTCCTCTCCTTTGCCTCGGCGAACTTGAAGAACACTACGTTTGAGGAATCAACGCTGACAAGCCTGAATTTTCTGGGAGCGCGTGTTACCGGTTGCGATTTTACAAGCGTAGACCTTTACGACAGCAGGTTTATCAACGCCATTTTATGTAACACCAGCTTTGAAGATTGCAACCTTAAAAGGGTGAACTTTTTTAAGTCCGCGCAAACCGGCGTAACGTTTAAGCTGTCAAATACGTGGGAAGCCATATTCGAGGCGAACGAGTGAAACTCTTTCTTCACTCAAGCGTTTCCGGTTCCAACAACTGTTATGTGCTGGGAACCGATCCCGGGTACGGGAAACAGGTCGCCATTATCATCGATCCCGGCCACACCGATCAAAAAATCATTGACTTCATCGAGGACAACAACTACACGCTCGCCGGCATCCTCGTTACGCACGATCACTTTAACCACGTTCGGGGGATCAACACCCTTAAACGCTTGTATCATCCCGATATTTACGCGGTAAATCCGGTAATCGCGGAACAGAAAACCGTTATGATACGGGACGGCGATATTTTTTTGATTCCCCCGTTCCGCATTGAGGCTTTTTCCGTACCCGGTCACGCCACAGACTCGGTGATTTACAATATCGAAAACCTGCTTTTTACCGGAGATTCGCTTTCAGCTGGCCTTGTGGGAAAAACGTTTAGCCTCTATGGGGCGAAGATCCAGATAAACGCGCTGCAAAGCAAGATCTTTTCGTTGCCGGGCGATTATGTGGTGCTGCCGGGTCATGGACCGCCTTCTTCCCTTGATGTGGAACGGCAATTGAACGTGGGAATCCAGCTTTACACGCAGAAGGTGAAACACCGCTCATCGTTCACGGTAGATACGGTAGACGTGGATTTGTAGATGAGCAAAGACACAAAGGGTATATCCCGGGACGGGGAGATATCGCAGCGTTACACGGAAGCGCCGCCGCGTTGCTGAAGATCGCCGGGGACGACCCCGCCGTGGGCTTCTACTTCGTGCCGTCAAGCGGCGACCCCACGGACATCGTGGTCAACAACCCGGCTGAAGTCAGCGCCGTGATCCCCGCGCTGACTGCGGGCGCGGGGCGGGCGCGGATCACCCACGCAGTACAGCACTAAACTTGGCCCACAGATTCACGCGAGGTACTTCGGGAGTACATCACTAGGATCCCGTTTCGGCCCTCCCAATTGTCCAAGATAATCTACCGCTTCTTTTATCGTATACGGCTTCTTCGATTCTTTCCGGGCCTTGTTCGCCCACAAATACGGCAGTTTCCGCTCATCTTCACCCAACAGGAGGGAACAGGCAGGCGGGGCGTAAGCCGTCCCGCATAGGCCATGTTTAGTATCATTACCGCGATAGTTGAGTACATCAGGATAAGCGCCGTCGTTTTGTTATGCTCGCTCCTGTAACTTCTCTATCGCGCACCCGCTTTTAAGCACATAGTGAAACCGTTCTATCTTCCACCGCCGCGTATAATACCCGACATACTCATACGCTTCTTCCGCGCTGTTCACCGGTTCACTCGTTGCCGGAAAACATTCTACCGGCCTCTTCCCTGCGGGAGCCTTCTCTTCCTTCACATACATAACCCGCAAATCAACCGCGTCAGGCAACGCTTTAATTTTGTCCAATATCTGCGGCCATTTTACCGGATACGACGCGTACCTTATCTGTAATACCGCATCCCTCTCCGGTATACCGCTCCGGCTGTCCCGGGGAAGCCTTACTTCAACCCTCCCCTGACACCGCTTCTTCCCTATCTCATCCAGTATCCGCTTGTTTTCCATCGTCATCCGGTTCTGTACTATCCTGATGAGTACCGGTTCTTTCAGCGACCGCGCCCTGGCGAACAACTCATCGGACTTTAGTCCGCCATATCCCCTTCCCAGTCACAGACCGTTATCACCTTGAATCTGTGGGGAATGTCCGCCGTACTCCGCTCCAGACTTTCAAGCCGCCGAAAACTCTTCTGTTCCTCTATCGACCACGCCTTCTCGCTCTCATGGCTTGCCGGTTCATCCTTCGGCTCGGGCCGATTGTAACTTGACCGGTCCAATACCCTCAACACCGGCCCGTCAGCGGCCGCCGCCGGACAACTATGGATATTAACCCTCGGCGTCTTGCCGCCGATATACCCTATCCCCCCGATCTTCAGGCGCGTATCGTAGTTAACCCCGGTGGTATCCTGTACCGCTAGGATGTACCCCCATGTTCAACTATTCACCGTATCATCGCTTCCCGATGTCCGGGGAAAACTTGAAAAACGGAATGATCTCGTTCCGCCGGGGCTTGGCAATCACCGTGTATTTCCTGTCCCATGCCCCGGCGAACTCCTCCGGGGCTTCGCGGGCCGATTCGGCGGACGGGGACGGA
>JAITAW010000192.1 GCA_031283905.1 Treponema sp.
TATTCATGCGAAAGAGTATACATAGTGAAAGAAAATATGTCAAGGTATATCGATACATTTTCGGTGTCTTTTTAGCGTTTTTTGAGGGAGCGCGGGAGCAGCGGCAAGAAAGGCGGGCAGGCCCGGCGAGTGGAAAAAGTGAGCAAGGGGAAAAAATGCAGAAAAAAGTACATTGTATTTCTGTAAAAGCCATATCTGCTAAGGGAGGGAGATCGCCGTTTTTTAGCAGGAGATTTGTTTCCCAATACGCATACCCTGCGGCTCCGCCATGAGGATTTTTACTGTCTTTATTCGTAAAGTCCGGTTTAATACCTCGCCGAATCTTCGATTCACGCTTGCCGCAGCTCAAATAAGGCAACGCCTACAAAGATTTGGTATTAACGGACGGATTTTTTTTGCCGATCCGCGCCGCCGTAGCGGTCATTAGTTTGTCCGCAAGGAAAAGCGAGCCTCAAGACATCGCCTCCACACAGACGGGATATTCAAAGCCGCGTCTTGAAATTCCTGTTTGCAAGTACTACAATGAAACCTGACGTTACAGGAGGTTCTTGTTGGAAGAGCAAAAAACAGAAGGTCAGCGGCTTGAAGAAAAACTGACATTTGAAATCAAATCGTGCTGGGAGACGGTTGGGGAAAACGAGAGGGACGCAATAATTGAATTTGCGGAACAGTACAAGCAATTCATTGACAAAGGCAAGACGGAACGGGAATTCAACGAGGAATGCCTTTCCATCCTGAAAGAAGAAGCGTTTATCGATCTTGAAAACGCGCTTTTGGCAGGGAGGCGGCTGAAAGCCGGGGATAAGGTATACCAGAACAATAGGGGAAAATCCCTCGTGTTCGCGGTTATCGGACGCGCGTCCATAAAAGAAGGGGTGAACATCGTGGGCGCTCATATTGACTCGCCCCGCATTGATATGAAGACGAACCCGCTCTATGAGGACGGCGGTTTCGCCATTTTCGACACCCATTACTACGGCGGCATCAAGCATTACCAGTGGACGACCATCCCGCTCGCCATGCACGGGGTTGTATTCAACAAAAACGGGGAAAAACAGATTGTCCGCATCGGCGAGGATGAGAACGATCCGGTGTTCGTGATCACGGACCTGTTGCCGCATTTGGCGCAGGATCAGATGCAGAAGAAGGCGAACGAGTTCGTACGGGGCGAAGAGCTTGACGTACTCGCCGGCTCCGAACCGTTCAAAGACGGGAAGGTGAAAGAGAAGGTGAAGCTCACGGTTCTTAACCTGCTCAACCGGAAGTACGGCGTGACCGAAGAAAATTTCGCGTCCGCCGAGATCGAATTCGTGCCTGCTCACAGGGCGCGGGACGTTGGACTCGACCGCAGTCTTATCGGCGCGTACGGACACGACGACCGGTGCTGCGCCTATACCGCGTTTCGCGCCGCGCTTGAGTGCGCCGGATCAAGTGAGCAAGGCGATATACCCGAAAAAACCGTGGTCTGCCTTCTGACCGATAAGGAAGAAATAGGCTCAATGGGAAATACGGGCGCCCAATCGCGGCTTTTTGAAAACTTCATCGCGTATTTATGTTCACAAACCGTGGAGAACTACTCGGATATTGATCTGCGGCTCGCGCTAAACAGGTCGGCCATGCTTTCAGCCGATGTAAACGCGGCGTATGATCCTAATTTCGCCGATGTGTTTGACAAGAAAACCGCTTCCTTTTGCGGAAAAGGGCTTGCGCTTTCAAAATACACGGGTGTCCGGGGGAAGGTTGGCGGCAGCGACGCCAACGCGGAATTCTTGCAAAGAGTGCAGGCTATTCTGGACAAACACGGCGTCCGGTGGCAGTTTGGCAATCTGGGCAAGGTGGACAAGGGCGGAGGCGGCACCATCGCCCAACACGCGGCGAATCTGGGTGTTGACGCGCTTGACTGCGGCATACCGGTATTGTCCATGCACGCTCCGTTCGAAGTGATCAGCAAGATAGACTTGTGGACGGCGTACAGGGGCTACGCCGCTTTTTTGAAAGACGCCTAATGCCGGATTTTGAGAAAGAAATGAAAAGATAGAGGGTTTGGTTTATGGAAATCCGTATAATAACCAATACAAAAATTGCTTATGGCGGTATAATCTACGTTTAGATTATGAAACAATATTTATTGTTACTCTTTTCTTCTGTTATTAAGGGCGTAGCCCTTTTTGGGTTTAATACCTCGCCCCTTGGGGCGCTTCTTATGGGGGGTGCCGGGGGATTTGTTCCCCCGCATACGCAAAAATTTCAAGGAGAAATCATCGATACCGCAGGGCTTGCCCTGCGGTTGTTCATAATGAAGAAGAATATGAGGCCGGTATAAGGATTATTAATAAGTCAAACGCGATCATAAAAAACTTTACATTAAGAGCCGATGCGGAAACTAAGATTATAGAAACATTGGGATTAGATGAAGAATATGAATTTCGGGTAAGATGGATAGGCAAATCTTCTTCTTTTTTTGCCGGCATGGATAATTCATATATATTTCTGGAAATAACCTATTCTATTAATAATAAAATATTTGATATTGCGAATGAGAAAGGGGTATTAATAGATGGTTATGGAAATTGTTATTCTGAAAAAACAATAACGGCTATGAAATAATAGCGGCGATTGAAACGAAGAAACAAAACGGCGCGCCGCATGAGGGGGAATACATGAAAGAGGAATATATAAAATATATGAAATACTGGAGAACCGTGAGAAAAACAATTGTTTTATGCGCTGGCGCCGCCATCTTGCTTTTCTCGTGCGACAAAACGAAGCGGCCGTCTAACGCGGCCGATGTTGCGGATGCGGCGGGAAAGGCTATCGGCGTGTTTGTTCCGGGGGTTATGGCGGGCAGCGCGACGTATGAGATGCTGGCGCGGGGGGTTGAGCGCGCGGGAAAGGAAAAGAATGTTGAGGTTAGGGTGGTCGAAGCGGGTTATAATCAGGCGGAATGGGAGACTCTCCTCACCTCAATGGCGGCTTCGGGCAGTTACAGCCTTATCGTGTCTTCAAACCCGTCGCTTCCGGCAATCGCCGAGTCCGTGTCCGCGAAGTTTCCAAAACAGCAATTTCTCCTGCTTGACGGAAACCTCGCGGGCAACGCCGCCATATACACCGTGCGGTACAATCAGACCGAACAAGCGTATATGGCGGGGTACATTGCCGCATTGGAAGCGCGGGAACTCGGCGCGGCAAAAATAGGTCTCGTGGCCGGGCAGGAGTATCCGGCGATGAACGAGATCATCTTGCCCGGATATATCGGCGGCGCTCAGGCGGTTGATCCGTCATTTACGGTCGACTTCCGTGTAATCGGCAACTGGTTCGACGCGGGTAAAGCCGCATCGCTTGCGCGGGACATGATCGCGCACGGCGCAAAGGCGATCCTCTGCGTTGCGGGCGGCGCAAACGAAGGCGTAGTGCAGGCGGCCTATGAGAGCGGCGCAAAGGTTGTCTGGTTTGACACCAACGGCTACGCGGTACGGCCCGGCACGGTGGTGGGAAGCTCTATCATCAGGCAGGACAAGCTGGCGTACGAAAAAACACTGCTTTTTCTGGAAGGATCCCTTCCTTTTGGCGTTGCGGATATTGTGGGCGTTGCGGACGGTTACGTTGATTTCGTTGAAGACGATCCTGATTATAAAACGGCTGTCAGTCAGACCGTCCGCGAAAAGCAGGCGGATATGATCGCCCGCATACGAAGCGGTCGCCTCGTATTACAAGAATAATGCGGCAAGCCCGAAGGACGGTCC
>JAITAW010000121.1 GCA_031283905.1 Treponema sp.
CCCGTGCCCAGGCCGCCCGTCAAAATGTCCGTCCCGTTTGCGGAATTGCTGATCCGGTATCGGCACCTCTATCCTCCGCGTAAAATATCCCGTGTCCCCCGCTACCGTCGCTCCCTTAAGCGGTTCCTCTTCCCCGCTCAAACCCTTCATCGTTTAATTCAGACTGTCCGGCATCCCCGGAAAGTATTCACTCCCGCTCCCGAACGCTTCCGCCGCCGCCATCCCGTTGTATCCTTGTATATATCCATGCGCACCCTTGATCTTCCCGCTATCCCTGTCCGTTATGTTCGACTTTACTTCCTCGCATCCGGCCCCCCTGCGCGGCTCCGCCGTCGACAGAAACCTGTCGATGTACCTCAGCTTCTTCTCTATCCTCTCCAGATGCTTCTCCTGATATTCTTTGCCGTACACGTATGAGGAGGCCGCACCCGGCAAGTCCTTCTCTCCGGCGGTCTGTTTATCCGGCGCCACATGCCGCGCTATGATCTTTCCCGTGGGACGTATCAAAATATTTATATCGTGGCATAGTAACTGAAGTATAGCGCAGTTTTTGTTATTTGTATGCTTTTCCGACAGTTTCAACGGGTCTGTATATGCTTCGCCGCTAAGCGGCCCGGTGCGTCCCCCGGCATCCGGATCATTCCGCGCCCCAGCGTAGCTGGAGAACACTCCATTCCCACAGCAACCCTCCGCCATATTTTGGTAGGATTGCAAAGCGTCATATATACAGCCGGAGCGTTCATCGGCAACCTCACAGTGAGCGCTCTTGGTCTGTTGCTCTTCGGCATTGTCGATATATCGATATAACGGAACGCATATTATGCCCGAGGGAATAGGGTCCCAACAGAAAGCCTCTCTTCTTATTTCGGCGCATACACGCCGGTATTGTTCGGCTTACCTGGTGTTGCGCCGCTTGTAACGGTGATGTACCAGTCCCCGGCTATGTTTGTGTCGGCGGCGGCTTCCCTGCGGCAGATCGTCCGCGTGGTGGCGGTGTTTGCGCTGGAAAAGGCGTCTGCCGGCGAAAGACCTCCGACCGAGGGAACCTCGCCGGACGCCGCTGTCCACGCTCCCTTATCACTTAATAACCGCGCGGCTTTTGCCATGTTACCCGCATATGTTTTGGAACCCCATGTACCGTCCGCCGAGAACAAAACCGCGTCCAGTATGACGCCATCCTGATCAAGGAAAAAAACCGCGTCCGTTTTCCGCAACCTTTCCACCGCGTCAGAAAGCCAGAAATCCCGCGCCGTTGATTGGGCTTCTGTCGCGGACGCTGCCGCCACGTCTGTTCCCTCCTCATTGACAGAGCCGTCTTCATAGGCACGCAGATGAATCACCACGTATTCCCCCTTTTTCACCTCAACAGGCTCAAATTCAAATAGCGGTGCGTCAATGCCGTTTGTCGCCGCGAACATGCGCAACGCTCCTAAGCTACCGTCACTTGACATCTTGAGTTCCACAAATTCGCCTTTCGGTTTTGACGCTTCGGTGCGAATTTCGGTGATCGCGAAAGAGGGAAGCCGGTCATTGCGGGTTCTAAAGGTCGTAAGCACGTGGAGCGTGTTCTTATTTTCATCTTCAACAAGAATATCCGCGGTTACTTGTTCGCCCGCCACCGCGCTCCCGCTTACCGTAATGACAACATCCGTTCCTTCAGTTACGGACTCCACGCCCATATCCGGCGAAAAATGTGCTGAAAGAAGTGCGACCGGCAACGAAAACTGAAAGCATATTTCAGTCGCGGAAACCGCATTGCCGCCAAGAAAAACCGGAGCCGAAGCGTGTTTATTCATGCCAAACGCTTCCTGCAAAGCTGTTTCTACGTTCGAGCTTGAACACGTGCAGAGCAACGCCACAACGTTCGCAACCACAAAAAGCAATCGTTTCATTAAAACCTCCATATTAAGTACGGCATTGCCGTGCGGATTGCTTGCGCCAAACGTTGCGGTACAATTCACAAAAAAAATAAAAAAACGCTTGACATCTCCAAATTCGTCTGATAGAGTGGATTAAGGATTGTTACCGGGCTAGTCCTGAGCATGACCTATATTGACGAAGAAGTGTTCGCATAGGCTTTTCTCCGCCGATTTAGGTCATTTTTTTTGCCCAAATGGATCATGGAGATGCGAACTATCAGAAAGTACAATAATAACATTGTCCTTGCGGATGACAACGGACAGGAAGTCATCGTTCTTGGCAAAGGAATTGGCTTTCAAGCGCCGCAAGGGGCGGAAATTGATATGAGCCTCGCTGAGAAAGTGTTTGTCCCTCAAGAAACCGCTCACATAAACCGCTTCGCCGACACCCTTTCCGGCTTGGCTTATGAATACATGCTTTTGGCAAGCAAAATTGTGGATTTTGGTAAAGCGGTTTTACAGGTCAAATTGAACCCAAGCATAGTGGTGGCTCTTGCGGATCATCTTTCCGTGGCTTTTGAGCAGATAACAACCGGCGGCAGCGCGCAGGCTTCCCTTGAATCCCCTCTGCAACTGGACGTACGGCATATTTATCCCGCGGAATTCAAGACCGGCATACAAGCCCTGGAAATAATCAGGCGGGAAAGGAATATACAGTTGCCCGAAGCCGAGGCGGTAAGCATCGCCCTGCATTTTATAAACGCCGAACTCGAATCGCCTGAAATGCCCACCGCTTTCAAAATTGTAACCATAACCGGCGATGTAATGAGAATCATTGAGCAGTACTACGATGTAACGCTGGACAAGAAGACGCTTGAATTCATGCGTTTCAGCAACCATGTACGGAGCCTTATCGTGGAGTATCTTACCC
>JAITAW010000278.1 GCA_031283905.1 Treponema sp.
TCGGCGCCTCCCACGGAGTCAATGCTGCCCGTCCGTCCCGCATCGGTGATAACCGCGGTCCCTTTCGGCAACACGGCTTCGTCCGCAGTCTGGACGCGGGTATGAGAGCCTATGACCGCGGCGCACAGTCCGTCCGCGACTGCAAAAAAGGCGCGTTTTTCCGCGGTCGCGCTTGCGTGAAAATCAAGGATAACAACGGGGGTTTCCTGACGGAGCCGCTCCAAGAGCGATGGCAGAAGAGCGACCGGATTGTCGCCGTGCATACGCGAAAACCCGCTTTGCCCTATAAGCGAGGCGACCGCTATTTTTACGGCGCCGAGTTTGTAAATATAGGAGCCGTAGCCGGGCGCTTCACTGCCGAGGTTGCCGGGACGCAGCACGTACGGCATTTTGTCAATGTTTTCCACCAGATCCTTTTTGTAAAAGGCGCATTCACCCAAGGTGAGCGTATGTACGCCGAGTTTGCGGAGGTACGCCGCGTGATTCCGCCCCAGCCCGCCGCCTCCGGTCGCGCCGTCCGCGTTCGCAATAACAAAGTCGATGCGTTTCCGCTCTTTCAGTTCCGGTAAACCTTTTTTTACGGCGAACACGCCGGCTTTTCCTACTATTTCCGCAATATACAAAATCTTCATGTTTTACACAACTCCATGTTCCCGTTCTACCGCGGTGTCGCGCCCAATTTCAGCAAGCGTTCGGCTTCGGCGGCCGCTTGAAAATCGTTCAGTTCCGCGCACGCATCCCGCAGGTTGTAAAGCGCGTCATAGAAAAACGGGGATAACGCGGCGGCCTCTTCAAAACACCGCCGCGCGTCCTCATACCGCGCCTGGTTAAAATAGACAACGCCCAGGTTGTTCAAGGTTTCGCTCTCCCGCTCTCCCTCAAGCGCCCGCGCATAACAACGTTTCGCGGTCTCAAGCTGTCCGGCCTCATAGTACACGAGTCCCAGCGCGGCCCACGCATCGCTAAAATCTGAACGCAACTCAATCGCTTTTTCAAAACATCCGGCCGCGGCTTCATAATTTCCGGCCTTCTGTTCGGACAGCCCTTTGTTCAAATACAGAACAGGATTGTCTTTGTCAAGGGAAATCGCTTTATCGAACACGGCTATAGCTTCAAACGGCTTACCGGCTTGGGTTAACGCGATGCCGATGCCGTTTAATTCGGACGAGGTTTCCATAAAAAAGAGTATAACCGGCAAAGCCATTCATCGCAAGAGCGCGATGCGTATGTATGTTTGCCTCCCGCCTGGTTTTAAATTGCTTGAGGTTGTTCTAGAAACCGAATTCTGGAACAATCTCGCTTGGAACATGTATCTTGGTCCTGTTTCACAATATTCTACCCGTAGGGCGCGTTTTGAAAAAACGCTTTTTTTAGAAATTTCTCTTGACAAAATGTTAAGTCTGTAGTAATTTATTCTTACTAAGATTAATTCTTAATAAGGATACATGTAGTGATTAGGAAAACCATCCAGCAGCGGCTTGTGTTGGAGGCGGCGCAAGGCATGTGCCATCCAAGCGCCGAAGAAATTTATCAGGTTGTTGTTCGGAAACACCCCAACATAAGCCGGGGAACCGTATACCGCAACCTGCATAATCTCACCGCTTCCGGCATGTTGGGACGAGTTCTTATACCGAACGGGGCAGAGCGATTCGACACAACTACGCCGCCTCATTACCATGCCATATGCAAGCGTTGCGGCGCTGTGCAAGACGCGGCGCTTCCTTATCAAGAACAGGTGCAGGACGCCGCCTCAACATGCGATGGCTTTGTACTGGAGAAGCATGACATCATTTTTTGGGGAATTTGCAAAGAGTGCGCGCAACGCGCGGGACAATGTGAGGCGCACATGGATCATGTGGGAGAAGGCCCGGCCGACTGACGGACAAAGCATATTATGGATATGTATATCCATTATAGTATATTATCTTTTTATAAGGAGAGTTTATGGAACTCAAAGGGTCAAAGACCGAAAAAAATCTGCAAACCGCGTTTGCAGGCGAATCACAGGCGCGTAACAAGTACACTTATTACGCCTCAAAAGCCGAAAAAGAAGGCTATGCGCAGATTGCGGCGCTTTTCAGGGAAACGGCGGACAACGAAAAAGAACATGCGAAAATTTGGTTCAAATTGCTGCATGGCAATGACGTTCCCGGCACAGTCGCCAACCTGAAAGACGCCGCCGCCGGTGAAAACTACGAGTGGACCGACATGTACGCCGGTTTTGAAAAAGATGCCGCAGAGGAAGGTTTCACCCAAATAGCGGCTCTGTTCAAGATGGTCGGCGCTATTGAGAAGGAACACGAGGAACGCTATCGCAAACTCCTCGCCAATGTGGAAGGCGGATTCGTTTTCTCCCGCGACGGCGATCAAACGTGGATTTGCTCCAATTGCGGTCACATCGTCATTGGCAAGAAAGCCCCGGAAGTGTGTCCTGTTTGCAACCACTCCAAGGCGTATTTCCAGATCAAAGCGAATAATTATTGAGATCTTCCCAAAACTTTCAGGAAAAGCGTTTGAAAAAGCGGTTTAAGCCCCGCTTTTTCATCTAATCCAAGGCGGCTTTCCCCAAATTTTAGGAAAGCCGCTGTTACTTGAGCGTGTACAGCCTCAATACATTTTTAAACGAACGCTTACTTTGAAAAAGGTTCATTATAATCCTTGACTAAACCCCGCCGAACGTATAGTATAAAGAAGTATAAATGCATCCTAAACCTTGGACGAATTTAGGAGAAAAAGCGGTGATTACTTATAGAAGACCCCGTGTATTAGG
>JAITAW010000104.1 GCA_031283905.1 Treponema sp.
GGGGGGCCGAGTTCGCCCTTCTCGTTCTCCCAGCACAGCGCAATGTGCAGCGTCTTGCTTAAATCCCCTTCCTTGAACGTAAGCGTCTCGATCATCCGCGTGAGCAGTTTGGACGAGGTAAGCTCCTCAAACTTCACCGGCTCGGGCTCCGCAACCTTGTAAAAGGCCACGGCCCCGTTGTAACGCGGCGGTCTCGCCGGATGGCGCACCGCCACCTGCAAATAGCCCCCGTGTTCCAGCGTAAAGGCTACGATCTCCGTTGGCGTTGGGACGTTCGTCTTGGACGGGTCAACGGGCGGCAGCCCGAAATCCATCCAGATCTCGTCCGTTACCACGCCCAGCGGGTCCGCATCGATGTACGCCTTCTTGGTCTTGCGGATGTCCGCTTCCAGTATTTCGCGCTTTTCCTTGCGGTCCTCGCGGTCAAGCCTGCCCGCGTTGGCGCTCCCGCATTTCTCGTACGCCGCCTCGTATGCGGCAAGCTCCGCCTTGAGTCTGGCAACCACCGACTGGGGAATGCCCAGCAGTTCCGCGTACTTCTCCACGGCCGCCACAAAGCGCCGCGCAAAAGTCAAAAATTCCCCCTCCTTCGGGGGTACAAAGTCTTTCATGCTCTCTCTCCTTGTATTTTTTTGGCCGCCCCTTATGACGGCCTTTTTTTCTCTTGTCCCGCGCCGCCTCTTCCTTTCCGGGCGGCTCCCTTTCCTTGCGGCAAAAAACTTTTTTCTTCAGGCAAATTTTTTTCCGCAGCCGGCAAATTTTTTTTCATTTCCGGCAAAATTTTTTTTGCTTGCGGCAAATTTTTTTCCACAGCCGGCAAATTTTTTTTTGCTTCCGGCGGAAAAATTCCGGCGTTCTCGCGGAGAATAGGTAGATGCGTCTTTAGGTTGTGTTTTACGGTATGTTGGTAAAGAGGAGCGCGGATTACCGTTGGCAGGTACTTGACACGCCGCAGCCGGCTGTTTTTCGCTATATAACAGGACTTTTGCGCTCTCTATCCTTCACGGTTCTCCTTCGTGGTTTCTCTTACGAAACTTACGCGGCGATAAACCAAAACGCCGCTTAAAAAGACGGCGGTTCAGGCTTGACCCGCAGGGAGCCGGACATCCGGACGGCTGAAAGAGCGGCATCGGGGCAAAAGACGTGACGCCTGTTCCGGCGAGTTTTCAGGACTTTTTTACCGATACGGCGAGCCGCGAATATACCGGCAACGTCTGGTATGAGCGGGAATCCTTTGTACCAGCCGAGTGGCGGAACTGCAACGTGTTTATCCGCTTAGGCAGCGTTACCCGCCAGCGAACCGTGTTTGTAAACGGCGCGGAGATTACGCGGCGCGAAGGGGGTTTTTTCCCCTTTGCGGCGGACATCACCCAGGCGGCAACCTACGGCGGGGCGAACCGGCTTGTGGTTCTGGTTAGCAACGAACTGAGCGAAACAACCCGGCCGGCGGGACGTACTGCGGTCATGGGGAACGGCGGAAAAAAGTAAATCCCTCCTTTGACTTTTTTAATTATTCCGGTATCCAGCCCCAAGACCGCCATTACCGGTCTGTCCCTGATTCCCGTCTTGACGGCGGACGGGCGGAATTGGAATACATAATGGAGGCCAATGCCGAAGCGGACGCGCGCCTTACCGTGCTGGACGAGGATGGCCGGATGCGGCGGAAGGACGGGGAACAAAGAACGCTTTTTCCAACTCTTTGCAGGGGACGTATTTCGTGGAATTGCGTACCATGTGTTACGATACACAACTGAACCCGCGTATGGGAGATATGGCTCAAACCGCCTCGGAAAAACCGGGCGGCCCGCCCATGTGGGCTGTCAGGATGTCTTCCACTTCAAAAGTATACACACAAACCCATCACATAAATTCAAATAAACCCGCGCCGTCAGCGTCCGGTTTCTGCTTGCGCAAGCGTTCCGCGCCACGCGCCGCGCCCTGTTTCATTGCGCCGCCTCCCAGCAACCGCTTCCATTCGTGTATCCGGTTGAGCGCGTCAAGCGGAGTTAGGGCATTGATGTCCAGCGCTGTAATCTCGCGGATAATGGACGCTTGCCGTTTCGCGTCTGAGTTTTGCCCGCCGGCAACGGCCACCCGCGGCAATTCCGCCGATGGAGCCGCAGGCGGCGTTACCGAGACGCTCTGCTCCCCCGCAACGCGCGTTTTTAGCGCCGTTCGCAACGCTGTTCGCAAAGCCGTTTCATCAGCCTGCAAACGCTCCAGGATGCTTCCGGCGCGTTCAAGTACCGGAGCGCTTAAACCGGCGAGGCGGGCGGCGTGAAGACCGTAGGATTCCGATGCCGCGCCGTCTTTGAGCTTCCGCAGGAAAACAAGCTCGCCTTCGTTGTCAAGGACATCCATAGAGCGATTCGCCATGTGCGGATGCGCTATGGAGGAAAGCTCGTGGTAATGGGTCGCGAAAAGCGTGCGGCATTGAATGGCATCGAGGAGTTCCTCGCTTACAGCCCATGCAATCGCAAGCCCATCCTTGGTACCGGTCCCTCGCCCCACCTCGTCCATGATGACCAAGCTCTTTTCCGTAGCCGTATGCAGGATATAGGCGGTCTCGTTCATCTCAACCAGAAATGTCGATTCGCCTCGCGCCAAATTGTCCGAAGCTCCCACGCGGCAGTAAATGCGGTCTACAAGCCCGATGCCGGCTTTTGCGGCAGGCACAAAACTCCCCATCTGCGCCATAATGACGATGAGTGCGGCTTGGCGGAGGTAGGTCGACTTGCCCGCCATATTCGGTCCCGTGATAAGCGCGAACGCAACGCCGTTCCGGTCAAGGTGTATGTCGTTGGGAATAAACTCGCCGCGTGGCAAATGGGACTCCACCACCGGATGGCGGGATTCGATGATGTGCAGATCACATCCCTCATGCAATTCAGGACGCGCCCAAAGGCGGAGCGTCGCTACGCGGGCGAGCGACTGAGCCACGTCCACTTCGGCGATACGCGCGCTTGCCGCCACTAATTCGTTCAAACACGCCTTTGTTTTTTCCCGCAACTCAAGGAACAAATTCTTTTCAAATTCAATTATCTCGCCGGAAGCCGAGTTGATGTCGGACTCAAGGCTCGCAAGTTTGTCTGTGGAAAACCGTTCCCCGTTGGCAATCCCCTGCCGCTTGAAAAAGCGCTTTGGCACTTTTGACAAATGGTTGTTGGTAACTTCAAAATAGTACCCGATTAAACGATTGTAGCGGATTTTAAGACTCGAAATGCCGGTCATCTGCCGTTCTTCCTCCAGATACGCCTCCAACATGCCGTGTCCGTTGTCTCGCAGGGCATGGAGCCTGTCCAATTCCGCGTTGTAGCCGCTCCGTATCAGGTTTCCTTCGGTAAGAAGGATGGACGGATCTTCGCGCAAGCCGCGGGCAAGCATATCCCGCGCATCGTTCAGCCGGGCGCTTTGTTCTTTGGTAAAAGAGGACGCCGCAACATGCTCAAACAGGAAGTTCTCGCACAACTCTTCAAGGGTTATGAAAGAAGCGAGGGCGTTTTTTATGGCAAGCATGTCTTTGCCGTGCGCCTTATCCATAGCGAGACGGGATAAAAGCCGCTCAAGATCAGGCGTCTTTCCCAAAATATCCCGTATACGCTCCAGAGTTTTCTGATTGCGGTAGAGTTTTTCCACCATATCGAGCCGCCGGTTTATGGCGCTGAGGTTCCGCAGGGGCTGCAAGAGGCGGCGTTTCAGCAGGCGGCGTCCCATTGCGGTACGAGTCTCGTCAAGCGTCTCCAACAGCGAGAACCGGACGTCTCCGTCTTGCAGGTTTTTGATAAGCTCCATGTTGCGCTGACTCGATTCGTCTATACACACGAATTCGTTGTCGCTGTAGAGGCGGATGGACGCAATGTGGGGAATAGCACCGCTAGATGTAGCGCCGGCCGCAGTTTCGTCAAGGTAATCAAGCAACGCGCCTGCGGACAGCGCCTCCGGCGAATCATCGTCAAGCCCGAACCCTTTGAGGGACCCGAACTGCCGCTTGAGGCGTTTGACGCTCCGTTCCCGGTCAAAAAGCCAGTCCCCCCAGCGGTTAATCACCATGCCGCTCCGCTCCTCAAACACAGCGGCGATGGCGTTGTCATGGAGCAGCGATTCCTGGACTATTATTTCCCTCATTTGAAGGCGCTCAAGCTCTTGCCGTGTTTTGTGCGCCGCGTCCTTGCAATCAAAAGAAGTGGCGTAAAAGTCCCCCGCGGAAATGTCAATGTAGGCGAAAGAAAACACGCCGTCTGTGCCGCCGCTTTTGCGGCACAGACACGCAAGGTAGTTGGAAGATCCCTTGTCAAGGAAATCCTCATCAATGATGACGCCGGGCGTAACCACCTCCACCACCTTGCGTTCAATAAGCCCCTTGCCCGGTTCGGTAATCTGTTCGCAAACAGCCACCTTTTTCCCCAGTTTTAAGAGGCGGGCAATGTAGGAACGCGCCGCGTGATGCGGGACGCCGCACATGGGGATATTGTTTCTGCTCGTAAGCGTGAGGTTGAGCAAGCCGGAGACTTCCACCGCGTCATCGGCGAACATCTCGTAAAAGTCTCCCAACCGAAAGAACAAAACCGCGCCTTTCTGTTCCTGTTTAATCCTGCGGTACTGATCGAGCATGGGCGTTTGAACATTTTTCATTTTTCTTACCCGCTTTTCTCTTGCGTGAGAGGCTTCTATACCGGGCGCAGCCGTATCACCGGGCGGTTACTGGACGCGCCGTTTAGAATTACCCTCTATTCATTCATTACAGGGAGCTATCGTTTTGAACGCAGGTTTTCAATAAGCTTTTGCGTAATATCCACGGACGCGCTGTACCAGATTATCCCCTGCATCTTAATATCCAGCACCATGGTGTACCCCTCGCTTTCCGCGATGTATCGGATTTCATTGTTCACCTGCTGCCAAAAGGCATTGGATTGGGCAAGCTGGGTTCTCTGATACTCAAGCTCCGCGCGAACCGTCCGCTCGTACTCCTGCAAGTACTCCTGCTGTCTCAGGACTTCGTTTCTCAGCCGCAACGCCTCTTCCGTATTCCCTCTGTTCTGGGCTTCGTATAACGCCTGTTTCAGAGCCGTAAAAGCTTGAGCTTTTTGTTCCAAATCTTTTTGAACCCTGGTCTTCTGATCTTCATAATCCCGATAAGCCTTGGAATCTCTAAAAAACGCCGTTGTTACCTTTTCCAGATCGACTACGGCAAAACGGGTGAGTTGCTGCGCTTCCGCCCTCATCAGCAACGCGGCGAAAAACAAAAAGGATGCCAGCCATTTTTTCATGTATTTACCTCTTTTCTTCTGATTCTTTTTATACCTACGGCGCTGTTTTCAAAATGCGGGGCGTACGTCCCGCGTGACGATCCGCGTCCTGAAAAAGCATCACTAGTAATCTACCTTCAAAAGTATTTTTTTTCAATAGAGGCTTTTTCAAAACACGCCCTGTAAAGGCGGCAAATTCTGAAAAGATTGACGTGGATTTAAGCGGGGAAGCGATTTTTAGACCGCTTTTCTCACAATTTTTCGAAAAAGCCTCTTAGTACCTCATGGCACGCATCGCGCGTTGCGGCGGCTGCCGCATACCATGAGGTACTAAGTCCGGCAAACCTTCTTTGAACATGATCATCCCTGTTCAGAATAGAATGTTCCTCTCTCTGAGAGCCGATGTCCCTGCCCGGAACTCCGGTAGTTCCCCTCTGGACAGGGTTACCCCGCCGAACTAAAGCGAGCCTCGCGCATGGCATGAGATTAATAGGTCGGCAGCGCGAATGAAAGCACCACATCCGGAAAATCTTGTGGTTTTCCCACCCACTTGACCGATCCGTCGCGGTCAACGCTGAATCGCTTGGCAAACAGCAGCCGCAGGGGGAACTGCGGTATGGTGAAGCGGAATCCGCCGCCGAAACTGAACCGCATACTCTCAAGCAGATCCTTTCCGCCCGCCCAGAATGTTTTCCAATCGGGGCGAACCGCGGCGGCGTCGAAGAAGAAATCCCATGCCAGCACCTGCGGGATGATGGGGATGCGCAGTTCCGCCCAGTTCTCCCACATGGCGAATCCTTTATTTGCATACTCATTGCCCCAACCGCGGGCATTGAACATACCGTCAATGGCGAGTTTGTTTGCGTTTTCAACCATAGGCTTTGCGCCTGTAAAATCAGGAAAGATAAACGAAAGCCCCGAATGAAGGGCGAACGTGGTCCTAAACGCCCAGCTTTTACCAACCGGAATATCAATTGGGGTGAAAAAGAGTTCCGCCTTTGTGTCCGATTTTATGTAATGCTCCGGTTCTATGGGCAAAACGCCGTAATAACCAAGCCGCTCGATCACATAGAATCCTTTTGTAGGATCATAAAAAATATCTCGCTTGTCCAGAGACATGGTTCCCCAGATGGAGTTTGAAGGAGTCAACGTTTTGTTTCTATCCCGTATCGTGGGATCAAAGGGGCGGTACTTTTCCGCGTCATAACTGTTGAACACAAACCCAATGCGTACGCCGCCGCCCAGCCCAAAACGCCCCAGCGCGAAGTCTCCCAATATGATGGGCCAGCGGTATCCGGTGGAAACGCCCGTGGAAAATCGCCACTGATCGTAATCCATAAGGTACTCGTCAGGCGGAATTTTGCCCGCGTTATAGTATTCGGCATAGGAATCAAATCCATCAGGATACGCATCATCTTCATCACCGTTGAAGTACGGCGCGAGACTGTCAATGGGCGCTTGCCGTAGCGCGTGGGACACGGTTATATCAAAGCCCAATGACAAGGGCAGATTAAAAAGGTAATTCTGGGTGTAGTTCAGCGACAAGCTTTGTACGTCGGTGGCAAAGTTAAGGTCAAGTCCAACGCTGTTTCCGCTTCCAAACATATTTCTGTCGCTCAAGCTGAGCATACCGGAAATGGGGAATGTCTTCGGGTCCGATGTGCCGGAAAACGTAAGACCGAATTGGATGCTTGAGGTGGACTGTTCTTCCACCGTGAAAATCAGGTCCATAAGGTTCTCGTTGCTACCCTGCTGCATATCAAACGCTACATTTGAGAAAAACTGGAGGCTGTACAGATTTTGCATGGCTTCCAGAAGTTTCGTTCTGGAAAACACATCGCCGCTTTCCATAGGTATCTCGCGCAGGATCACGCTGTCCTTGGTTTTTTCATTTCCCTGAATCAGTATACGTTCTATGTGGGCGCGTCCGCGCTCTGAAATAACGATATGATACGAAAAATAACCGTTCTCCTTTTTTTCTTGTACGTCTATATTGGTGAAAATATATCCGTTCGCGTAATATTTATCCCGTATCCGTTCAAGGTCCGAGTCAAGGCGCGTTCCGTTGGCGATCTCGCCCCGTTTTGAGCGCGCCAGTTTGGACAATTCTTCGGAGGAGAAGATGACGTTTCCTTCAAAGGTGATGCCGCCGAAACGGTAGATTTCCCCTTCTTGAATGGAAAACGTAATGCTCATGCCCACATCGCCCTTCTCGTCCGGATCCCTGCGGAGCGTGTGAGTAACGCTCACCCCAATATACCCGCGATCCCGGTAGTATTTTATGATTGCCGTTTGATCTTCGACCAATTTCGCCTCGGAGAACGCCCCGTCATTCAGCAGGCTCTTGGCTTTGGATACGAGTTGGCTTTGCAGCGTCTTGGAGGGAAAATGCTCGTTGCCTTCAAAGAAGAACGCCGCGATGCTTATCTTCTCGCCTTCGATGATGTTGAATGTAACGATCACCATGTTGTTTTTATCCGCCTTGACCTGAGAGCGCACCCTGATGTTGGGAAACCCCTTTGCGATATATGTAGCGAGAATAGCCTCTTCCGCGGCTTTTATTTTCGTCTGATTTGCCACATCATGCGTTTTAAGAGAAATCGCCGCCGCTAAATCGCCCCGCCGCACTTTGCTGTTTCCCGCGAATTCTATCTTGCTGATGGTCGGACGCTCCGTTACGGTAAATTCGATGCGTACCGAGCTTCCTTCATTATCATAGGGAACAAAAGAGGGATTGATTTCATCAAACAATTCGGAAGCGTATAAGTTTCCGAGCAGATCGTAGTAGAGTTCATCGGTGAAGGGTTTGCTTCTATAAGGAGCCGTTATACCGTCAAGATCAGCGGCGGCGATATTACGCAACCCAATAAAAACAACGTCTTTAATGGGTTTGTTCTGGTACCACTCTGTACTTTGCGACCAACACAAAGAAACGGCCGCAGTCATCAAATAGAAGCACAAGAAAGGCAAACGAGACATCTGGACGGCGGCCCTCCTATGGGCGGCAAACTTTGAAAAGTTTGAAAAAGCTGTCTTAGAGTTATATGGAATAGCGGGCTTTAGACCGTTTTTCCCAAAGCTTTTCTCATCTACACACCGTTTAAAAAGAATTTTCAAAAAGATTTCCTCCAAGTCAAAGTAAAAGACATATCATCCACGAATAAACTTTTTGGGTTCAGCATTGTCTGATCAAGCGTAGGAACAAAATTCCACCGTATATTGAA
>JAITAW010000159.1 GCA_031283905.1 Treponema sp.
AATCAAGGATAATGAGTACTACATATCCGGCAGCTATAATTTTCTTTCTTTTGGAAAACAGGAACAGGATAAAGTCGCCAACGAAGAAGCCCATCTGATAAGAAAAGGAGTGAAAGAAAAATGGGAACAAGTGATAAAAGAATATGGTATTAGCAATAGTTTTTCGCAAAATTGAGAATTATTTCTAAGGTAACGCTGGGGCGGGATTTTCTTTTTTATCTTCCGCTTCTTTTTATGTTTAATCATCTTTGGCAATTCGGCGGCTATATGTACAGCCAGCCTGTTGCCGACGGACTGACGACCTGCGTGGCCCTTGCTTTGAGCGCCCGCTTGTTCAGGCAGTTAGAAGGTATGGAGGAGAAGGGACATGGATGACGAACTGAAAGAGGACTTGTTACACTCGCTTTTTTGCTTCAAGAAAGCAATGATCGCTATTTCCCGTTTCTTGTCAAACGCCGATGCCGGCGGGATCTCCGCTGCCGAGCTGTCCGCGCTTAACTGCATCGGGCGTTGCGGTGAAGCGGACGGGGAAACGGCTTTGCCTCCGGCGGAACGGACCGCGCATCACACTATGCACGAAAAGCTGGCAATTTCCAAGGCGGCGGTCAGCCAAATGCTGGGCAGCCTTGAAAAGCGCGGCTTCATTCAGCGTGAGACGTACCGGGACAACCGCCGCAAAATCATTATCACCGTAACGGAAAAGGGAAAGAGCGCGGTTGATACGTCGGGGAAGAACATGGACGCTTTGCTGTCGCGGATTATCACGGGGTTCGGCGAGCAGGATGCGCGGCGTTTCGTGCAGTTGCTTGACCGTTTTACGGAACTCGTGGATGAATCGGTCGGCAAAACCGATTAACCGGACAGCCGCAGGGTGCCTCAAAGTTCTTGGCGCCGGTATCAACGGCGGCCTAGGACTCTTCGCCCGATAGAGGCGGCATGAGGTCTGTCCCCATCTCAGCCTGAGCCTTTCACCTTAGGCCTGAGTAAAAGGCTCACGTACCGGACTAAAAAGCGCTTGCATTATTCAGGCATACCAGCTATACTCTCTTGTTAGAAAAATGGTGGCAAAGGCCCTGTTCCCCCTAAAATTTACAGCGCCGTTTGAAACGGCATTAAAGGAGAATCCTGTATGGATACAAGCGCGTTATTTAAACTTTCCTATGGACTTTATGTAACCGGCGTAAAAACTGAAAAAGGCCTGGGCGGATGCATAGTAGACGCGGTGGGGCAAGTCGCCGCGGGAAGCAACCCGCTGGTGATGCTTGCCTGTATGAAAAAAAACTACACCAATGAATGTATAAAAAAGACCGGCGAATACACCCTTTCCGTGCTTTCCACGGACACGGAGCCGTTTGTCATTGGTAATTTCGGCTTCCAATCAGGGCGCGATGTTGAAAAATGGGCGAATGTGCCGCATAGAATCAAAGACGGGCTGCCGTTCCTCAACAACGCCTGCGCGTACCTCAGGCTCCGCGTGATTAACACGCTCGAATTTCCCACGCATACCATGTTCGTTGGCGAGGTGATAGACGCGGAAAATGGCGAAAATTCCGCAAAGCCCCTTGTTTACGCCGATTATCAAGCGACAATGAGGGCGGCTGTGGGCGAGGCGTTCCAGAAATTCAAGGAAACCGGCAAACCGCCTCAAAGCCACGCACAATGGCGCTGCCCCCTTTGCGGCTATGTTTACGATGGAGATACCCCCTTCGAGCGCTTGCCCGATACATGGATATGCCCTATGTGCGGCGTTGGGAAAGAGTCGTTTGAAAAAGTTACCTGAACTGTTTAGGCGGACGGCAACCCAAAAAAATGGTTGGAATTTTCCCAGAGTTGCCGCCCCACCTCCTCCCTGTCCATATTAAGCATGTCCGCAAGGGAATGCGCGGTGATGGGGAGGTATTTCGGCATATTGCGCTTGCCCCGATGTTCGGCAGGCACCATAAACGGGCTTTCCGATTCGATCAGTATCCTGTCAAGCGGGAGTACGCCAATGGTTTCATGGAGATTTTTTGCGTTTTTGTACGTTAAATTGCCCGCAAACGAAAAGTATAGGTTGAGGCGGAGCGCGCGTTTCGCGTACTCGGCGTTTTCCGAGTAGCAGTGCAATACCCCGCCCTTCGGCGGCAGCCGATCCCGTAAAACATCCAGTATATCTTTGCCCGCGTTGCGGTTGTGGACAATTACCGGCAGGTCGAACTTTGCCGCCATGTCGAGTTGATTGATAAACAATTCGATCTGCGATTTCTTGTTGCCTGAGCTACGGAAATAATCAAGCCCGATTTCGCCTATGGCAATGACATGGGGCAGGCGTACGCTTTGTTCTATTATTTGAATCCAATCCCTGCCCGGCGTTTGCACTTCGACAGGGGAAACTCCCACGGCAAAGTAGACGCTTTCGGATGATCGTAAATTCTTATATACCTGCTGAAAATCGTGAAGATTATTGCAAATCGACATGAGACGGGAAACGCCGACTTGACGGGCTTCCTGAATAACCATAAGTTGTTCAATAGGGTCATCATAAATGAGCCCTAAATGGGCGTGAGTATCAAAGTACTGCATGATTAAATCCACAAAGAAAGGTTTCTCTATTTCCAAACTGGATGTTAGAAATATAGCACAGGTTTTACAAACCGTCAACAAAAATTATCAATTATTTTTCCTTGTGCCGCGCGGCGGGTCCGTAGGGGGCGGGGCGTCTATTTTCCCGATGCCCTCCCAAATCCGGTTATATACGAGCGGAAGCGCGTCAACCGCCCGGCGAACCTGCTTCTGAAGAAGTACCGGGTCATAGCGCGAGAAGCATTGCTTCAGTTCCGCCTTGACTTCACCGGAAAGTTCCGGAGATTCGAGCAGCCTCCGGCAGGGACTCTTGGGGATATTCTCGAAGATCTTACGCACACGGGAACTGAAGGGGGAAAAAAATTGGTACGGCGCGTTGAGGGCGTCTCGTTCGGCGAGGGAATCGAAGCGGCGGTAGCCGGCATAGTTGCGGACACGGAGGTTATTTTTTCTTGTTTGACTCGGGCCAAAGATCCGCAAGAGGTTGTCGTTTTTATGACAGGGTCTGCTGCGGGCGAACCGGACGGTATGGGTTTCACGCCAATCCCGAAACCATTCGTTGATAAACTCGCTGCCGTTGCCGCTATCGAGGCCCAAAGGAGAGGGTAGGGGGTGGGAGAGGGACACGAGGCTCTGGGAGACCTGTCTTTGGGTAATGTTATAGATTTGTTATTCTAAAAGCGGAGTATACCGAAAACTTTGTAATGGGGAAGGAATGGAAGCGGCAGTATTAACCGTTGTGCGGAAGTGAAAATGTCCGTCCCTATGGCGTTTCAAACGTGCGGTTGGCGGGGCGGGGAACCGGAGTAAGCGCCGATACTGTGATACAAGGATTTTTGACGTGGCTTTTTTACCGGAAGACTGATAGCGCTGATATGATTCCCGAATAACCGGTTGTTTTTCTTTCACCGTTAACCCCGTAACGGCCTTCGAGCCTTTCATTGGATGGGCCTGTTTGGGTTGGATTTTATGGTGATACACGCCTGCTTTTGGGTTAGATTTTCGATGATTCAACACGGACTATTGACTTTTATTTTATTATAGTGGTAGAATATTTTCACTATGATAAAGCTGTCCGGCATATACCAAAACTTTTCTCCCCGCGCGGTCCCGGTGGCTACCGTCATTGTTCATCGCCTTCCTTCGACCGGGCCGGGAACGGCAAATTCGGCGATTCAGGCGTATTTTGAAAGTAAAGGAGAGTTGCAATGACGCTTTCTATTGTTGTTCCCTGCTATAATGAAGAAGGATCCGTTCTTCTTTTTTATGAAAAAATAACCGAAATACTCGCCACATCCATGGAAACGTGGGAAATTACCCCGGAATTTATTTTTGTTGATGACGGCTCTGTTGATTCTACCGCCGCGACATTAAAAAACCTCGCGGCAAAAGACAGCCGGGTGCGGTATATTATTTTTTCCCGGAATTTCGGCAAAGAAGCGGCGTTACTTGCGGGATTAAAAAAAGCCCTCCGGGGGGGGGGGGGGGAATTAATAATCACCATGGACGCGGATTTGCAGGATCCCCCGGCCCTTATCCCGCCAATGCTTCAAGCTGTAGATTCAGGCAAATTTGACTGCGCCGGTTCCCGGAGAATAACCAGAAAGGGAGAGCCGCCTGTTCGTTCGTTTTTTGCCCGCAGTTTCTACCGTCTTATGAAAAAGATTTCCGACATAGAAATAGTCGATAACGCAAGGGACTTCCGCCTGATGAACCGGGCTTATTTAGACGCCGTTCTATTATTGGATGAGCGCAACAGATTTTCCAAAGGAATATTTCCCTGGGTAGGTTTTCGTGTAAAATGGTTTGAATATGAAAACATTCAACGCGTTACGGGCGAGACAAAATGGTCCTTTTGGCGGCTTTTTCTGTATTCCCTGGACGGTATTATCGCTTTCTCTTCAAAGCCCCTTGCCATAGCTTCACTGTTGGGCGTCATTATTTTTACACTGTCCTTTCTTTTCATTGCGTTTATCATTATCCGCAAAATTATTTTTGGCGATCCCGTTGACGGCTGGGCGTCAACAATCTGCGCTATTTTGTTTTGCAGCGGTATTCAGCTCTTTACCACGGGAATTCTGGGGCAATATCTGGCCAAGACATACACGGAAGTTAAACGCCGCCCCCACTATATAATACGGGAAGAACTATGACCGCCGTTAAACTTAAACAGCTTATTTTTGATCCCGTATTCTTCAAATTCATTTTGGTAGGTTTGTTGAACACCGCCATTGGTTCCGCCGTCATGTTTGGACTGTATAATCTTGCCGGTTTAGGCTACTGGGCCTCATCGGTTTTAAGCTGCGGCGCGACCAGTATTCTCAGTTTTTTCCTGAACAAATATTTTACCTTTGGCGTAAAAGAATGGTCCTTGCGGATGATACTTGTTTTTGCGTTGGTTATTGCCGTTTCGTATATTACCGCCTACAGCGTCGCAAAGCCCTTTATACACCGGCTGCTACGGAATTATGACGAAAGACTGCGGGATAACGCCGCCATGCTCACAGGCATGGGACTGTTTACGGCCATAAATTACCTTGGACAAAGATTTGCCGCTTTTAAAAGGAAAAAATATGAAGGAAGTTGAAAAGCCCTTCTCTCCCGGTCAGCGTATATGGCGATATGGCGTGTGTTTTTTTTCATGCGCGGGGATTCTCTGTTCCACGGCGGTTCTTTTTCCGGAAATACAGTACCGTATCATCCATTTGGCGGAGCGGTACCTGATTCACAGGAAAGTAAATTTCTACGCTCAATGGATGCATACGCTTTCCGTGTGGGCAAAGGGATGCCTTAGCCTCATTGTTATTTTTGATTTTTTTACGCTTTCCAAAAAGGGAAGGGCGCTCTTTCGTGAAATAGCGGAAGAACTGAAAATTCATGTGTCAAAAATAAATTTCAGCCTGTTCGCCAGGCCTTTTCTGTTTGTGTCCGGCGTTTATTTATTCGGATATACAAGCATCATCAGAGCGAATTTTTCCTATGTAGACGATTTAGCCAGAGCGATTGAAGGGTATCACGGGTGGAATGGCTGGAGCCGGCATCTTGCGGATATTCTTTCTACCTTTATTCACGCGGATCCCAATCTGACGGATATATCCCCACTGCCGCAGATACTTGCCGCCTTAATCATTGGCGCCTGCACGGTATTGCTTGTATATATTCTTTGCAACGGGGAGTTTTCTTTTACGGCGCTTCTCGCCGGCGTTTCCCTGGGGCTTTTTCCGTATTTTTTGGAAAATATTTCATATAAATTTGACGCTCCCTATATGGCAATATCGATATTTTTCAGCGTTGTCCCTTTTATATTCACCGGCTCAAAAAAGGCCTTTGTGTTTTCCTCGATAGTATCTTTGCTGATCATGTGCATGACCTATCAGGCGGCGTCCGGAATTTATATAGTGCTGACCATAACGCTTTGTTATCGGGACTGGAACTACAAAAAAAGGACGCATGGGGAAATTCTTTCATTTGCCGCGGACGCGGCGTTTTCTTTCTGTTTTGCCATGATATTTTTTAGGCTGATTTTTATGCTACCCAGCTCAGGTTCTGGTCTTTCAACTGAAATGCTGCCCCCTGATCAACTTGTCCGTGGAACTCTGCTCAATTGGAAAAACTATATCACGACCATACACAGCGATTTCGGCCTTATCTGGAAAATCCTTATTGTGATACTATGTGTTTTGTTTATGGCTCAAGCCGCCGGTAAATCAAGTCATAAGAAATTCTTTGCCTTTATTGTTTCTTTTGTGTTTATTGTAACGTCATTTTTCCTGTCCTATGGCGCTTATTTTTTGCTGAAAAATCCCTCGTATGCTCCCCGCGCCCTATTTGGGTTTGGCGTTTTTACGGCTGTAATAAGCATTTGCATTGCCTCCGGCCATAGCAAGCCCGCAGCGCTCTGTGTTTTTTTACTAAACTGGAGTTTTATGGTTTTTGCCTTTTCCTATGGCAACGCCCTGGCGGATCAAAAACGCTATACGGATTTTCGGGTAGAAATCCTGCTTCATGATCTAAGTTCCCTGTTTCCAAGCAGGGATAAAGCAAAAATGTCCGTCGACTTGGAAAACATGATAGGTTTTGGACCTGTGACAGAAAATATTTCCGAGCATTATCCGGTCATCAAAAGATTGGTTCCCGTTAACCGCTACTACCATGTGTACGTATATATGAGTGAATATTTTCATTGGGGCAGGGGAACATCTGAAACCAGCCCCCCCCCCCCCCCGTCCGATATGCCTGTGGTTCTCGACTCATATTATCATACCGTCAAGAGCGATGGGGAACATATCCGCGTACTATTCAAGCATTGAAGTTTCCGCATAACCGAACCCTGATAGGGAAGTACGGAGCGTACGTTTGCCTTTGCTTCCCTGTCGCGGCGATTCGAGGCGCGCTCTGCCATGCGAAGCGCCGGAAACGCGCCCATATTAAAGGAAAAACATGAAGAAATTTTTGCTATGCGCTATTGCCGAAATATTTTGTATTTACGGCGCGTTGAGGGCCTCCTGTTCGGCGGGGGAATCGAATCGGCGGCAGCCGGCATAGCTGCGGACGCGGACGTTGTTTTTTTGTCCGGCTTGTACCAAAGGCCCGCAAGCGCTTGTCGTTTTTATGACAGGGGCTGTGCGGGTGAACCTGACGGTATGGGTTTCACGCCAATTCCGGAACCATTCGTTGATAAACTCGCCGCTGTTGCCGTTATCGAGGCCCAAAAGAGGGAAGGGGAGGGGTTGGGAGCGGATGACTGATAGCGTTGATACGATCCTTTTATCGGATGGGTTGGATTTTCAATGACTCAATGCGAAATCTTTACTTTTATTGGAATTTGAAGTAAACTGAACGTTCAGTGGACTAAAAGTCCCAAGACGCATGTCTAAAAGGATGCAAGATGGAAGAACATGATGTAAAGGTGTCGTTTTTGTCAAAGGAAGAGAGCGCCTGCCCCGCGTGCGGGACCGTTTTTCACCGCGAGGAATTGTTGTCCGGGGGCGGCAGACTCATAGCCGGCGAGCTTACCGATGAGCTGCACCGCATGTACGAGCCTTCCGCAAAATATGGGGAGGTTTACCCGCTTGTCTATCAAGCAACGGTATGCCCGGAATGCTGGTATGCGGCTATAGATAAGGATTTCGCGCTTTTGGACGAAGATCTGTCTTTTGACGTCAGCCAATCCCGCGATGAAAGAAAAGCCGAGGTCGATCTTTTGTTTCCCAATGTCGATTTTTACGAGAACAGGACGTTAATGGCGGGAGCCGCGTCCCAATATCTGGTATTGCGCTGTTATGATTATTTCTCCAAAAATTTCTCGCCTACCATTAAGCAGGGGATAGCGGCTTTGCGTACCGCGTGGCTTTGCGAAGATTTGCACAAAAAGACGCCCGCCGAGCATTACGACTGGGTCGCCACTCTTTTTAAGAAAAAAGCCCAGTATCTGTACAAAAAAGCGGTGGCATACGAGCAGTCAGGAGAGGAGGCGCTTTCCGCCACAAAGAATCTGGGCCCGGACACGGATAAAAACTACGGGTATGAGGGCGTACTCTATCTCATGGGGCTTCTCTCGCTGAAATACGGGTACAATGCCTCTCTTGAACAGCGCTACGCTTCACTTGAAGATATTAAACGCACCATTGCCAAGATGTTCGGCTTAGGAAAATCGTCCAAAAACAAGCCGGGGCCCCTGCTGGAACTTGCTAAGGATCTTTATAACCGCATCAAGAAAGAATTGAATGAAGCTGATGACTGAAAAAAGGAACCGGAACATCAAGCTGCTGATTGCCTATGACGGTACGGATTTTTCGGGCTGGCAAACGCAAAATATGCAAAATACACAAAAGAATCTTGCGGCGCTTCCGCGAGAAGCGCCGCGCCGTACGGTGCAGGGCTGCATAGAAGATGCCCTGCAAAAACTGCACAAACACCCCGTGAGCCTCGCGGGTTCCGGACGCACGGATGCGGGCGTTCACGCAGCGGGACAGATCGCCAACTTTTACACCGATATACAGAGCATAGCCCCCGAACGTTTCACGCCCGCGCTTAACAGCCTTTTGCCGAGGGACGTGCGCGTCCTTGCGGCGGAGGAAACCCACAGTGGCTTTCACGCCCGTTTTGACGCAAGAGCGCGAACGTACCGGTATCACATCATCGCGGGCAGACACGCGCTTCCCCACGAATTGCGATACGCGTTGCAAGTATGGAACCGTCCTTCCATAGAGCGGCTCAATTCGTATGCGCGGGCCCTGCGGGGCGAGATGGATTGCTCCGCTTTTGCGATGCCGAAAGATCCCGGCGAATCCCGCTTCCGGTACATCTTCAACGCCTGCTTTTTTGTACAGGGAGATATTCTTGTCTTTGAGATTACGGCAAACGCCTTTTTATGGAAGATGGTACGCTCTATTACGGGAACCTTGCTGTTCTGCGAAGAAAAAGACATGTCCGCCTCCGGGTTTCAATCGCTTGTCGACAGCAAGGACAGAAACAGGGCGGGCCCGACCGCCCCGCCGCCGGGACTATTTTTGTGGAACATAGCGTATACGCCGCCGCCGCCGGAGGCGGTATTCTAGCGTCATGCGGCGCACTTTCTGAAGCGTGTGTTTGAAGGCGGGAAACCCCGCAAGGGGTTTTCGGCGCTTAGGATACAGAGACTCCGTTACTGACATTTGAAAAATCACTGCTATTCACATGAGCTTGTTCGCTTCCCGCCCTGATCTTGTAATAGTACGTGTGGGGTGGCTCTACATCCGTGTCCAGATAAAAACAGTTGCCGTTAGCGTCAAAAATTCTTCCATCCGATATGCCGGCATATTCGAAACCGCCGTCCGCTTGTTCGGAACGGTATACAAAACGGTATACAAAATAGTACGCCGCCAAACCGGCGGGCTTCCATGTTACCTTTACGGTGGGATCTTCAGTCGTTACCTGCACGGCGGCTACCTCTGTAGGCGTTGTGAGATTCATTTCCGTTGTACAGTTTAAACATACCGCCGTTAAAACCGGTATGAGTAAATGCCATAGTCTTTGCATAATACACTCCTTTGCCGCTCGTTTGTTTTCATTGCCATCTCATTTTTTTAAAGCCGCAATTTCATATTTTCAATAGTAGAGACTGTTTCAAAACTTCAATTTTGGGAAAGCCTTCATACTATCGCGCTATCGCGGATTTTTTTGAAGCGTGTATTTTATGGCGAAAAAGCATGAAGGGTCAGACGGCTAAAAACATTGCGATGTTCATTATGAATTCGGGCGACGGTTTTGTCAAGCCGTTTTTGCGCGAAGGCGTCAAATGGCGTTTTTTCAGGTGAACGCCGTCTGATATTGGCTGTTGGCAGGGATATTGAGAT
>JAITAW010000148.1 GCA_031283905.1 Treponema sp.
AAAGCCAAAAGCCAAAAGCCAAAAGCCAAAAGCCAAAAGCCAAAAGCCAAAAGCCAAAAGCCAAAAGCCAAAAGCCAAAAGCCAAAAGCCAAAAGCCAAAAAATTATACTGGCGCGTTAGACTTTGTCAAGGGGGTAACCCCTTGAATGCGCTGATTTGTGTCCCCACCTATAATGAAGCGGAAAACATTGAACCCTTTATCAACGTGGTTTTTGACAACGCGCCCCCTTATGCCGATGTTCTTGTCATTGACGATAATTCGCCGGACGGAACGGCGCGTATCGTTGAAAAAGCGCGGAAAAACTATCCTGAAAGATTGCATCTTCTCAATCGCCTCGAAAAACAAGGGCTGGCGGCGGCCTATCTTGCCGCGTTTCACTGGGGGCTTTCAAAGGGCTATGATCTTTTTCTCGAAATAGACGCGGACTTTTCCCATAACCCGAAATATATCCCCGAAATGTTCCGGGAAATTCAGACTCACGATGTGGTAACCGGTTCAAGAAATATACAAGGCGGCGGCGTTGAGGGTTGGTCTTTGCCGCGAAACATTATATCAAAAGCCGGTTCGTTTTATTCCCGCGCCGTTTTGGGCTGCCCCGTCAAAGACTTGACCGGCGGTTTTACTATGTGGACGAAAACCACGCTCCTTAAAATCAATTTAGACAACATAATTTCCAGAGGATACGCCTTTCAGATTGAAATGAAGTACCGCGCGTGGCGTTCCGGCTGTTCGATAAAGGAAATCCCGATTGTTTTTCCGGACAGGAAACGCGGTGAATCAAAAATGTCAAAAGGCATATTTATCGAGGCGTTGGTGAATGTCTGGAAAATAAAACGGGAAACCGGCGCGGGCGGCGCAATGGGCCAGTTTTTCAGATTCGCGCTTACTGGCGGACTGGGAACCATCACCAACCTGCTTATCTTTTTTATCCTTGCCGATATTGCGGGACTACCGGAAGTACCGGTCAGTATCGGCTGCTTTTTGATCGCGGGCACCCAAAACTATTTTTTGAATCACACGTGGTCTTTCGCGGATAAAACTGCAAAAGCGCCCGCGTCAATAAAACAATGGGGCTTGTTTTTATGCGCGTCCCTTTTGGGTCTTGCCGTAAATCTCACGGTAATGGCGCTGCTCCTCGCCCGTTTCACGTTTCCCTATAAATTCATCGCCCAAGGCTGCGGGATCGCGGCGGGGATGGCAATCAATTTTACGCTTTCTAAATTATTTATCTGGAGAAAAAAACATGAAAATCAGAGATAACTATATAACGGCAATGCTGCTTTTGTGCGCGGCGGCGGCTTCTTTTTTATACACCGTTTATGAAAACAGAAACAATATGGACGATGAAAGCGCACCGGTTGTCGTTAACGTGGAAGTCGATAAACGTTTTGCAAATGATTACCGACCCGCCGTCTGGCCGGAAGAGGGCGAGGTTTTTGATTTTGTTGAGCCGGTGAATTCGACCGGGAGCGGTCTGAGGAACACCGTTGTTTACGCGGAAATTAACGGGAGACGTTTTCAAAAACTGTTTATAAAATGCTCCGACCCGCAGACCGCGCTCAAGCCGGTGGACAACATAGCCGTATTTGTCGGAAACAAGACCTATTATTATCCGAAAAGCGTAATAGAAACATGGGCGGGGCAGGAAACGGAAGAAGAAGTTTTGTTTGAGATCCCGCTTGTTCCCTACGCGAAATCCATGATAAAACCGTGGATAAACTGGTACGGCGATTTTAATTTTGTTCTGAAAGAAGTAACCGCTTTCTTGATTAATCCGCTTTCGTTTCTTCCGGCGTTATTTTTTATTCTGCTGTTTATATCCCTGTTTTGGACGGAAATAGAAGCGGCGTTTCGCTTTATCACCAAAAAGCACGGTAAAAAAGCCGAGCTAATTTTATTGCTGTCGCTGCTTGTTTTTGCGTTTCTTCTGCGGTTCAACGGGTTTACGCGGCATTCGTCATGGGCCGATGAACTCTATTCAAGCACGGTTGCGGCAAACCCGCATCTGCCATGGTTAAACATATTGAGAGACCCCGGCAATCCCCCTTTGTTTTACCTGATATTGCGGCTGTGGTACGAAATATTCGGCTGGTCCGAACCGGCGGGCCGGATGCTGTGCGTTCTGCTCGGCGTTTCCGGTATCGCAACGCTTTATTGTTTTGTAAAAACGATGTGCGGCAGAAAATACGCTTTTCTGGCCGCTTTCCTGCTGGCGGTAAATCCTTCGCATATCGGTTATTCGCAGGAAATCCGCGCGTATATTCTCCAGATGGCCCTTGTCCCGCTTGCGGCGCAGGCTTTCTTTTCCGTACAGAGGAAAGGCGGCCTAAAAAATTACGCCTTCTATAGCTTTGCGGGATCCGCGCTGGTAAACACCCATTATTACGGCGTATTGTTGATACTTTTTCATTATATCTATTACGTATTCGTGAACAGAAAACAAGTGTTAAAAAAGGAAACGGTTTATTTCACCGCCGCCAATATCGTGATAGCCCTGTCTTTGCTTCCGTTCTTGGTTATGACGGCGTTTCGGCAAGCGTTGATGGACGGCGGCTTTAATACATGGATTCCTCCGATAGGTAAAAAAGAGTTTATTGTGTTTGTAACGCTGCTGTTGTTCTGCGCCCTGTTCCCGCTTATAAAGCGGCGGTTTGAAAGGATAACTAAAACACACGGGAGAACTTCCGGCCTTTTAGGTTACGCGGTATACGCCTGTTCGTTTATCTATATAGCGGCGTATCTTGTCTCGCTTAAGCGCAACATTTTTGTGTGGCGTTATCTTTCCGTATGCCTGCCGCTTGTATTGTCGATCCTGCCGGTTATGGTTTTTACGATGCGTTACGCTAAATTCGATGTTGCCTTTCGTTGCCTCCTGCTTGCCGCGGTGGTACAGTTTTCCGGCGGCTTCAGAGAATTCGACGTTGGTCGGAATGACGTGTATAAAGAGGCGCAGGAATATGTATCGGCGGATGCCGGGGCACATTCATTGCGGACGGCCCAGCTTTATCATTGGGTTGACGACCAGCCGTCATATTACGGTCTTGCGAAAATCCCGCCTTTTACAGAGGCGGAGGATTGCGAGGTAGTATATATCAACTCCTTGTACAAAGACGAACCCGGTATGTCATTGCTATTATCCGATGCGGGATTGGACAGGGAAAATATTTTGAAAATCCGGACAACCAACGGAAGGTATATATGGAAAAAATATCTGGCAGGAGATGTTGGTAACTGACGTGAGGCGCGACAGTTTGAACAAACCGCTTTCGGCGAGGGCGATGGGTTCCCCGCCTGGGGAAGTACTGATTAAATCAGGGAAGATGGATAGGATAGAGGGTATGAAAAAGCAACAAACATTTGGATATAGAATACGGAAAACGCAAACGGATAAGCCGGCGGGAAGTATTTTGGATACGATGGAGCGTCTTGTACCGTGAAAAGCGCTTGATGAAGAAATACGCCCTCTTTATTTTCAGGGGAAACGAGGACGGCCGCCCAAATGAATACAAACCATGATGATGATGTATCTGCTTCAAATATGGTTCAACCTTACGGACGATCCTTCTATGGCTCTAGGGCCATAGAAGGATTTTTATTCGCAAGTCCGGTTTAATACTCCGCCACAAACTTGTTTGCGCGCGTGCCGTGCGGAGGCTCATTCTTAAAAAGGCGTACCGTATATTCCATATACATTATAATGTTCGCTTGAAAATGAACCTCCCCGCCCTTGCAGGCTAAACTTGACCCACAATTTTCTCATATTTATGCTATAGTCTCCTAAACAGTCGAAAACTACGGGGAAGGGAATATGGCGCAAGGGACAAGTTTCAACATGGAAGAAGAATTCGCCGGGCTGGATTTTCATTCCCTCCGTGTTGAAGAGCGGTTTGTCAGAACCATGGAAACCCTGATACGATGGCCGGATGCGTCAATTTGGGAAGCAGGCGAAGACCGGGCCGAAGCCAAGTCAATTTACCGGATGCCGGCCAATGAAAGTTTTGACCGGGAGGAGATCGCCGGGGCGCACCGGAAAGCAACGATACGGCGGATAGTTGAACATAAGGGGTACGATCTCGGCGGTACAGGATACCACGGGAGTAAACTACGACACCTGCCCGAAGAGGAGGGGATGGGGTATATCAGCGGTAAGACCGCCGGGGTAATGTCCATAGTTGCCCGGCGGTGGCCGCTGACGGGCCGGTGTTGGGGGTATTGGACCGGTCAAGTTATAACCAGCCCGAGTCAAAGGATGAACCGGCAAGCCACGAGAGCGAGAAGGGACGCCCGATAGAGGAGAAGGAGAGTGTCCTGCGGCAGGAAAGTCCGGAGAGGAGCGCGGCGACTATTCCCGAAGAGGTTAAGGTGACTACCGTGTGTGACCGGGAAGGGGATATGTATGAGTTATTTTCCAAGTCATACTTGTTGAAAGAACCGCCGTTCATCAGGATAGCGCGGAACCGGATGACGGTGGAAAACAAGCGGATATTGGACGAAATACGGAAGGAACGATGTCAGGGGAGGGTTGGAGCAAGGCTCCCCCGGGACGTCCGGAACGGGAGTCGGTATTGCGGATGAGGCGTGCATCGTATTCGGTAAAACGGTCGCATATTCTCAATCCGGTTAAAGCATTGCCTGAGGCGATAGTGTTGCGGGTTATTTATGTTAGGATAGGCGCAGATAGCAAACGGCCAATATCAAGAGTCGTACCGTCAAGCGTCTCGGATATGCCGCTTGGGAACTTCAAGCGGATTGATACAACGCGACGTTCGAGACGGCATCGCCGTCTCCTCTCCTGCTTTTCCGTCTCCATGAACCACCTCGGTAATGTCAAGTTTTGAAAAAGCCGACTTTTAACCGCTTTTTCTAAGCCTATGGCAACCTTTTCATTGAAAACTTCAGTTCCCAAGCTAACTCGAACATAGTTCGAGTTTTGAAACATCCTCTAATCAAAAAAATTATAAAAAAATCAAAAACCCCCGTGATGAGACATTTCAAAAAGTGGAGGTGATCCACAAAGTATGATGGCCCTCAAACGAAGCCGTAATTGATATAAAAAAAA
>JAITAW010000209.1 GCA_031283905.1 Treponema sp.
AAAATCCCTTCCGACATCACCGGTATGCCGGGTGTGACAAAGAAGCATAAATGCCTGACGGAAGGCTGCGCGGGATATCTGGGGCATATAACGCCGCCGAAAAAATCCCCGTTCTTCTCCTGCCCCGTCTGCGGAAAGACCTTCAACGACACGAACGGCGCTCCCGCGCCGAGGAAGGAATGGGAGGGGGAGATTGTCGAGGCTCCGTGTCCGCTTAACTGTGGTAAGAATGCCAGACGGTTTGAAGGGAAATACGGCTATTACTGGAAATGCCTCTGTTCGCCCGACGTTACGTTCAAGGATGTGGACGGCGCTCTCGCAGTGAGGGAGGAACGGACGGAGGCGAAATGTCCCGTATCCGGCTGCAAGGGCAAGGCGGTTCGGCTTGAGAGCAAAAAGGACGGCAGGGCGTTTTGGAAGTGCGGCGTTTGCGGCAACTTCTTCGACAACTTGGGCGAGGTTCCCGTGACGCGCGAAAAAAGAAGCGGCAAGGGGCGTAAATGAACCTGGGAAGGGAGGAATGAAATATGACTGTTACTATAACCAAAGGGAAGCTGATACGGTGGATAATTGCGGCTGTCATCCTGTTTTGCGGCGCGGTCGAGGCCGACGATGTTCCGAAGGTGATGTTGAGTATTGCGAGGTGCAGAGAGTTCATAGCTGATTTCACGGGCTATGACGATTACAGCTTGCTTGACGTGTACCAGTGGCGGTCTGGTTTCTTCGGGGTTGTCATGCTCTGTCCGGCTGGGATTCATGAGACGATTGTTTTCGATTGCCGGGACGAGAAGATGGAGATTGTTTATAGGGACGTGTATATACCGAGAAAGCAAAAGCGGGAAGAATTGCGCCAGGAAAGTATACTTGTCGCTGATGCTGTTAGATTAGCAAAATCAGCGATTGAACACAGCATTGATCAAGTTGATGTTAGATAACATCAACTCTGTTACTCGCCAACATATTAAGCCCCACGCGTAGCGTGGGGAATCGACTGAGTAGCAACGTTAACTGTAGCAACAGAATCCCCCTCGGGTACAATGGTTACGGTCTCGAAGTTAAAACTATGCAGAGTGGGGAAATTCTCCGCGCGGGCAAGAATTTAGCACATAAGAAAGGTTTTTTGAAGGTTTAAATTTTTTTAGCTCCTTATAGAGGCGCCGTCACGAACCACCGTTTGAAGCGTTGGTGGTGTTTGAAAGAGCGGCCTGTACTCTTTCTAAGAATGTTCCTGATGCTTTGGAGAACACTTGATACTTTTTCCAGACTAACGACATTCCTGCCTTCAATCGGGGTTCCAGTGGCCTGAAACACAAATTGCTGTCGTGTGTGATGTTGACGAGACGGTCGAAGCAAATTGCGCTGCCAATCCCTTCCTCTACCATCAGCTTCGGAGTGTTGATTAGATTAAAAGTGGCAACTATCTTCAGCTTATCGCAATCATATCCAAGCCATCCAGACAGCCCATTCTCATTGAGCATTTGCTTGGAACACACGAGGGGAATCCCTCTCAAGTGTTCTGGCCGGATGACATCTAGCCCGCCCAATGGTGTATCTTTGCGCGTCAGAACTCCCCAGATATCCGCACCGGGCAGACGCACATGGTCATACTTGCCGAGGGCTACAGGCTCAAATAGTGTGCCAAAATCAATCAGTCCTTTATCCAGCCGTTCCGTCACATCATAGGAGTTTCCGCTGAAAATGTGATAGCGAATTTTTGGATAGTCCTGTTGAATCTGTTGCATGACCTTGACCAGAAAACGCATACCTTCCGATTCGCCGCCACCGAAATAAATATCACCGCTGATTTCTTCATCAGAAGCCATAACTTCGGCCTCTGTTTTCTCTACCAAATCAATTATCTCCTCTGCACGCTTCCTAAGAAGCATACCTTCTTCCGTAAGCGTAATCTTCCGTTTGCCGCGGATAAAAAGCGTCTTTCCAAGTTCTGCCTCCAAATCCATAAGCTGCCTGGAAAGAGCTGGCTGGGTAACCCGTAAAAAATTTGCCGCGCCAGAAATCGTCCCTTCTCTGGCTACAGCAAGAAAATACCGCAACACTCGAAGTTCCATATAATTCCCTCCCACAGGATAAAATCCCGCCTATTTTAACATAATTAAAAAACATGGTTATCTATAAAATATAAGTATTTTACATGATTAGCATTGCCTCATATAATACTTTGCGTGTTAGCGCCAACGGGTTAACAGGAGCGTTTGGGAACGGAAAGGTAGCCGTTACGTTCTTAATAACGTAACTTTTAAGTAGCAGAATTTTGAAGATCGGTTCGGCTGGGAGGTGAACTTTTAGCGGGAGCCAAGAGTCGGCAATATAATCGTTGCCACTGTCGTTAAAGACGCAGCCGCAGTCGCGGGCGTCCCGGTAAGGGTTATCAACAACATTGAGGAGATGAATTATGCTGAAAAATGTTTTTACTCTCGCGCTGCTTATCATGATCGTGTTTTCGTCTTGCGCTCAGAGCGCTGAAACGGTTGCGCCTGCCGAGCGGTACACTTTCGGGTTGAGCGATAATGTCGCCCGTCAAAAAGTGACGTTCAAAAACCGTTACGGAATTACGCTTACGGGCGATTTGTACACTCCGAAAGATCATGGCGGCGAATCTTTGTCCGCGATTGCTGTCAGCGGGCCTTTTGGCGCAGTGAAGGAACAGTCCTCGGGGCTTTATGCTCAAACTATGGCGGAACGCGGTTTTGCCGCGCTTGCTTTTGATCCGTCTTATACGGGCGAGAGCGGCGGAGAACCCCGCCACACGGGCTCACCCGAGATCAATACGGAAGATTTCAGCGCGGCGGTCGATTTTCTTGGAACGCAGAAAAATATCGACCGAAATAAAATAGGCGTCATCGGAATTTGCGGGTTTGGTGGTTTCGCGTTAAACGCCGCCGCCGTTGATAAGCGAATCAAAGCGGTTGCCGTGACAAGTATGTACGATATGTCGCGGGTGAACGCAAAAGGCTACTTTGACGCGACAACGCCTGAACAGCGCGCCCAAACTTTAGAGCAGCTCGGCGAACAGCGATGGAAAGACGCCGAAAACGGGACGCCGATTTTAGCGCCAAAAGGGTTGCCCGAAAAACTAAATGGCGACGAACCGCAATTTGTCAAAGATTACTTCGCTTATTACAAAACAGAGAGGGGTTTTCATCCGCGTTCGTTAAACTCCAACAGTTCTTGGACGATAACCACACCGTTGTCGTTTATGAATATGCCGCTTTTGACCTACATCAAAGAGGTTTCGCCGAGACCGATGCTTTTGATAGCGGGAGAAAACGCTCATTCCCGTTATTTCAGCGAGGACGCGTTCAATGCGGCTTCCGAACCAAAAGAGTTAATGATAATCCCCAACGCTGTCCATGTGGACTTGTACGATAAGACGGATGTCATTCCTTTTGACAAGCTTGAAGCGTTCTTTAAAAGTTATTTGAAATAAAGGGGAACAGGAACCCGCCGGCTTATTCGTCGGCGGGTTTTCAGAGTAATGTAGGTCAAAAGGGTGGCAAATATAATGAAAGTCATTGGTCTCAATGGAAGCGTAAGAAAAGAAGGAAATACCGCAATCATCATCAATGCGGTATTTGGTGAATTAAAAAATGCCGGAATTGAAACTGAGCTTGTTTCATTTTCCGGAGAAATTTTACAGCCATGCAAGGCGTGTTTTGCGTGCGGCGGTAAAAAAAACTGTGTTCATCAGAGCGATATATTCGGGGAGATATTTCAAAAGGTGGTTCAGGCGAACGGAATTATTCTCGCTTCGCCATCTTACAGCGCGGATGTATCGGTTAATATAAAAGCCTTTATTGAGCGGGCTGCCGTTGTTGCTGATATGAATCTTGGATTATTACGCCACAAGGTCGGGGCGGCAATTGCCGTTGCCAGACGGGGCGGAGCCTTAAATGCAATAGACACAATGAACCATTTCTTTTTGAACCATGAAATGTTTGTAGCAGGTTCTACCTATTGGAATATTGCTTACGGGCATATGCCCGGGGATGTAGAAAAAGATAACGAGGGTATGGAAACGATGAAAAACCTCGGCATCAATATAGCGTATTTGCTCAATTGCTTGAACGTATAAAGCAATATGCGGCAAATACATCGCCTATGCAGAAAAAAGAAAGGAAAGTTCCAAAATGCAAACGGATATTTTTAATCGTGATAAAAACGGTTCTCCGGTATCCTCAAGAGAACCAGAATTTGAAAAAATTAAAGAAATTCAAGCAATCAATCGCAGGTTGATTGCCGAAATGAATTTTTCCTATCACAGCGATGAGGATAACCGTGCCTTGCTTGAAAAAATAACATGGAGCGAACTTGATGAGAGCGTGTGTATCTGGCCGCCGTTCTATACAGATTTTGGGCGTAATATTGTTATCGGTAAAAATGTGTTTATCAATTCAAACTGTACCTTTATGGATAGAGGCGGCATCACAATCGGAGACGGGACATATATCGGTCCAAATGTGAATCTGACAACGCT
>JAITAW010000246.1 GCA_031283905.1 Treponema sp.
GGGATGATATTGAAGGACGAAGCAATGAAATTGCGGATCTTTTTGAAACATCAAAAGGCAGTATTGACGAATGGAAGCAAAACCTCAACGTCCAGCTTCGGGATTTGGAAGCCACGCTGGAAGAAATCCGCAGACGCAACAGGGATTTGGCGACGGAAAGCAATGAACGCTTGAGCAACGTACGAGCTTCTATCGAAGACGTACGTATGGAAGCCGATGCCCACCGTGCGGAGCTTTTCTCGCATATTGATGAACAGACGCGAAATCTGGATGTGGCGATAAAGGAAGCAGATCGCCATATCAAAGAGTTCATCGCTCAAACGAGCCTTTTTGAACGCGCCGATACGCTTAAACATGAATTTGAACATCACATTGAAGACCTGAGGGACGATCTTGATCGCTTGGATCAGCGGCGCACTGAAGCGGCCGATCTTGAGAACCAGTTTGTCAAGATAAAGCGTCTTGAAGACGAAGTTAACGCCAAGATGACTCGCTTCCTTTCTGAAAAACATCGTATTGAGCAGATGGAGACCGAGTTCAGCCGGTTGCTCCAGACTTCCAAGGCTGTTGATGAGAAACTCGCCCAGCTTTCGGCATCGGACGATACGTTGCAGGCAATGCAGGTCGAAATCCGTAAATTCAATGACGCGCTTGAAAGTTCCGAGGAGCGCTATCTACGTATCGAACGTAAAAACCAAACGCTTGATGTCACCAACGAGGGGATTGATCGTAATTTTAAGCTATTGCAGGAATCCGAACAGGCCGCCGCGCGTATCAATGCCGAACTATTGGAGCTTTCTTCGCAGGTAGCCTCGTTCCGCTCGACGCTCGGCGTTTTGACTGCCGAAAGCGATAAGGCAAACGATGTTACGAATAAGATCAAGACATTGGATGCAACGCTTACCACTATTGACGAACGTATCGCATCGGCTCAGGCGTCCCGTGAATGGCTTGCGCGTCTTGAAACACGGCTTGAGGAACTAAATAGACAAGCTCAGGAGCAGGTGAAACTCATGGGAACCTTGATGAAAGAGAATAGTCTAGGTTCAGGAGGAGGTTCCAAAGAAAAAGGCGCTCCTCCTCTAGGCGTACGGGAGAACGTTATAAAACTGGCGCATCAAGGCTGGACGATTGATGAGATTGCCCGCTCATTGAAGCTTGGACGGGGCGAAGTGGAGTTGATTTTAGAATTGTCTCAAAAGAGTTGACGTACTGTGAATATTGTCCTTTTTGAACCGCTTGAAATTGGGAAACCTCTTCCCAAACGTGACGAACGTGCCGTTCATCTTCTCAAGGTGTTGCACAAACAAGTAGGCGACACCTTTGAGGCGGGCGTTGTGGGCGGGAATCTCGGTACGGGGCTTATTGAAAGCATCAGGCTTGAAGGCGTTGGTTTTTCCCTTAACCTTAAAGAGGAGCCGCCGCCGAGGATTCCCCTCTGTATCGGCGTTGGCTTTTCCCGTCCCATACAACTGCGCCGCCTTTTGCGAGATCTTGCAAACCTCGGCGTTGAGGCAATAGATGTCTTCGGCACGGATTTGAGCGAAAAAAGCTACCGTGATACGAGATTGCTCACAGACGGGAGATCTCACGCGGCGCTTGTCGAAGGAGCGGTACAGGCGCGCGATACCCGTATTCCACAAGTGTCCGCGTATGAAAGCATAGACGACTGGCTTTTGGAGCGCCCGTGGGAAAAAGAGCGGAGTTCGCCGTATTCAGAATCCGGCAGAAATAGGAGCGTCCGTACCAGCCCTATTCTTATCGCCACAGACAACATACGACCCGAATCCTCGCTGTCCGGACTCAATCCCCTCGGACGTCCTTTGGTGATCGCTGTAGGAGCAGAGCGGGGATGGTCGGATCGTGAACGCGCCGAATTTGAGAATGCGGGGTTTGTTCGCCATTCTATAGGCAAACGGGCAATGAGAACTGAAACAGCATGCGTTGCGGCTACAATATTGGCTATGGAAAAGCTCGGAACATTGGAATGACGGGCGTAAACGGCGCCCATTAAATCATTATGAGGAGAACTATTTGAATCAAGATCAAGTCAAAGAAAAACTATTAGCCATAGAAGACGCGCCGCTGGACTTTTCCGTGATATTTTCAGGTAAAAAAAGCAAAAAAGTGAACGGATTATACAAGCCGGAGACAAAGGAAATCGTCATTCACAACCGCAACTTTAATGACGACAACCTGTTGTTGTACACGGCGGTACACGAATACGCGCATCACCTGCATGCGTGCATACAGGGAGGCAAGCTCTCCGCACGGGCGCATACATCGGAATTTTGGGCTATCCTCCATAATCTTCTTGAAAAAGCCGAAGCTCGAAACATATACCGGAATGTCTTCACCTCTTCTCCGGAATTGATCGCGCTAACCGAAACCATCAGAACGAAGCACCTTGCGGAGAATGGAGTGTTGGTAAAAGATTTGGGAGAAAAATTGTTATTAGCGCAGGAACTATGCGAGAAGATCGGCGGACGTTTTGAAGATTATATCGATAGGGTATTAAGAATTCCGCGGCTTGCGGTTATGACCGCCATAAAGGTACATCAGTACAACGTGAATCCTTCTGTGGGTCCCGACAATATGCGTTTCCTGGCGGGCATCAAGAACGAGGATATCCGCGCAGCCGCAGAATCAGCTCTGCTCGGCGGTAAAAGCCCTGACACGGTAAAAGTCGCCGCAAAATCGCAGAAAACGCCGGCTCGTGAAGAATATCCCCGTATGAAGCTTGAGAAAGAAAAAGCCCGTCTTGAAAGGACGCTTGATTCAATTAAGAAACGTCTTGATGAAATTGCAGAGGAGTTGGAACAGTGTTAATGACGGGTATAAACAAAATTGCCGTTTTCTTGTTTTTGTTTCACCCTTTTACTTTATTTGCGCAAACTGCCGCTCAATACACGCCGAATACCAGCCGTATTGATGAGCAACGCGGGCTTTTTCCCGCTATACTCTTTGCCGATAAACTTCTGAAAGAACAAGATAGGGAAAACCGTACGCCGTATTGGGTTAATACGCAAGCGGATATGGAAGTTTCCAAGCCCATAACGCCGGATCAGCGTTCGCTTTTGCTTAATAACGATATTCTCGCGTATTATGGACACCCGAATTCCGTAAACATGGGAATTTTGGGGCGTTACTCAATGGAAGAACTGGATGCGCAACTTACAAAACTCGCCGCCGAATACAAGAAGGCGGGTGGCAGAAATGTCATCACCGCGTTTTACATCATTTATGGAACCGTGTGGCCCGAGGGAGAGATCGGCATCATCAACAACGAGCTTCTTATGAAGTACATAAACTATGCGCAGAAACACAATATGCTCGTCTTCATCGATCACCAAATCGGCAAATATGATCCGATTGCGGCCATAAGACGAATGCTCCCCTACCTCAAGTATCCTAATGTTCACCTTGCCCTTGATCCCGAATGGCGCACGACCAAACCCATGAAAGAGATCGGCACGGTAACTGCCGCTGAGATCAATCAAGTTCAGCAAGTAATAGAAGAATATTTGAAGATAAACAATATTCCCGGCGAACGGATGTTGGTGATCCACCAGTTTAAGCCGTGGATGATATCAAACCGCGCGGAACTGAAAAGCAGTTTTAGCAAGGTGCGTCTTGTACATTGCGCGGATGGCTTTGGAAGTCCCGCCCAGAAAATTGGCTCTTATAAAGCAAATGCCTTTGACGATTACAACGCGGAACATCCAGTGAAGCCGACGCTTAATATGCCGGTTAAAGCGTTCAAATTGTTCTACAACTTTAGCATACCGGGCGCGGGTTTTGACCGCCCTTTGCTTACGCCCAAAGATGTGTATGCCTTGAATCCGAGGCCCTACGTGATCATGTACCAGTAACCGGCAAAGCGGACGGATTGCCTCATGTCTTCTACGGTCTTGAGGGAAACGTACCTTTTTTGTATACTTATTCAGAAAAGCCTGTTCCAAAACCAACTTGGAACAGGCTCAAAAGAGAAAAGGATCGTCAAATGCTATTTAGATCAACTCAACCGGATACAATACCCGTTTCATATAAAGAAGCTATTTTCAATGGGATACCGCCTGAAGGCGGGTTGTATGTCCTTGATTCGGTCATGGACATGCGGCATTTTTTTCTTTATATGGATAGTGGAACAACTTTTCAGGAATTGATTTCCGCAATATCTCCCATTTTGCTTCAGGGTGAGTTAAACCCTTTAAGCGCGGCTTTGGTTGCGGAAAGCGCCTTTGATTTTGAGCCGGAACTGCGGCAATTGGACGAGCATTATTCTATACTGACTTTGTACAATGGACCAACCGGCGTATTCAAGGATTTCGGTATTGCGTATATTGCCGCGCTTATGGAAGAATTTGCGCCCGGTGATAAAAAAATTATGGTGTTATCCGCAGCCCGAAGCGATACCGGAGTCAGTCTCGCCCATGCCTTCCATAAAAGAAAGAATATCATATCGGTTATTCTGTATCCTTCCGGCGTTATTCGCGGACTTGACGAGAAGACTTTTGTGGAAAATGGAGGCAACATCATCCCCATTCAAATAGACGGTGTTTTTGACGATTGCCAACGGCTGGTGATGGAAGTCATGAAGGACAGGGACTTTGTTGGACGTTACAACCTAACGATGGCTAACGTCATCAACGTAGGACGCCTTCTGCCCCAGACCTTCTATTATCTCTACGCCTTTATTAAGGTGAAGAAATGGCTTTCAGGCGATCTGCAATTCAGCGTACCGTGCGGTAATTTCGGAAACCTTATTGCGGGCCTCTACGCATGGAAATTCGGTATGCCGGTGAATGGTTTTATTGCCGCGATGAACGCCAACAATGCTTTCGCCAACTTCTTTTCGGAAAAAACTTTCACCGCAAAGCGGCGGATCACGACCATTTCACCCGCACTTGACATATGTTTTCCGTCCAATTATGAACGTCTCCTCTCATTTTACAATGAAGCTCCGCTTGTCATGCGGAATATGGTCTTTCCCCAATCAGTAGATGATGAGATTACCCGTAAAACCATGAAAGACGTATGGAAAAAATACAACATAATTCTCGATCCTCATACGGCGGTCGCCTTTGCGGCTGCAAAGCAGAACGCTGAAACAAGCGGCGATGATTATCATACTATCGTCCTTGCCACAGCGCATCCGGCAAAGCAAGCGGCTTTAGTTTTCGACACGCTGGGACAAACGGTGCCAATACCTGAAAAATTATCCTTGCTCAAAAAAGAATGCAAGCCGATGGTTTGCATTTCTCCACAAATTGACACTTTGGAAAGCGCCATTGCAAGTTGTCTTTAAAAAGCCGGGTACGCTATGACGCGAAAAAATGTGAAAGCGCCAGTGAAGGCTTCGTTGGCATCCTTGTTTTTGATGCCGTTCATGTTTTTTTTCATGCATCTACATTCTCTTTACGCACAAACGTTCAGCCAGGGAGAACAAGTGATGAAAGCCCTCGCCGCCGCATACTCCGACCGTATCGGACGCGCTGTTTTCAGGAACGGCGATTGGGCGGCTCAGGTATACGGCGCATGGTTTTACTATGCGGACGGACGATTGCTTCCCGAAGAACTGCGATTGAAAGCGGCTGAGTACGACCCCCAGATATTCTACCGGTACCCAAAAGATTTGCCCGAATGGAAAGCCCCCGATGTCGAAGCAGCCGCGCAATTTAGGTATATGCAACAAAGACGTTCTTCCCGAACTACAAAACGCGCTCAACACTTTTTTGACGCTTTATGGCGGGTGAGTAACAAAGACGAGGCGTATAGTCATGTGAAAACCATTCGTTTTCTCGGCTGGAATGTACTTGTTCATTATTCCATACTTGAGGAACTTGCCCTTATCGAAGAAGCTATTAATGAGGAAGCGAAGATCAATGCGCAGGTGAGACAATGGTTAAACGCTATAACAAATATTTCCGCGTGGAATTGGCGGAATATCGCCGATATCCAGAGCAGGAGCTTCCATTCATACGGCGCCGCCATTGATGTTCAGGTTAAAGCCCGGCGTGGCGAAGAGACGTACTGGCTTTGGACAAGTCAAAAGGGTGTTGATTGGTGGGATGTTCCCTATCAAAGCCGGTTGCATCCGCCGAATGTAGTAGTTGAAATTTTCGAATCTTACGGCTTTGTGTGGGGTGGCAAATGGCTTCTTTACGATACTATGCATTTTGAATACAGGCCGGAAACGCTTATCTTGAACAATATTCCGATAAATGGGATGAGATAATAATCGCCTTGATCTGATGCCGGAAATCAACGTCATCGAAAGGTTCAAGTATGGTAATTATGAAGTTTACCTACGGTACCGATTTGACGGATGCGTCAAATCGGTGCGGGACGTGCTTGAGCGGACGCGAAACTACCTGCCGACCGGCGCGGACACGCCCATGATTTTAATTTAACCCATCCATGCTTCCGATTTGACTATGGCGTGTTCACACTAAAGGAAAGAGAGGAAAAAGCAGATAAAGTAAGTATGGAAGTTACCGAAGAACAATATCAAGAGATAAAGGGATTGCCGCCGAAACGGCGGAGACATGTAAGGATAGACAATCGAACGCCGTTCAACGCGCTCATCTACCGGTGTGAACATGGGTGTAAACGGCGGAGTTTGCCGCAAAGATTTGGAAATCGGCGCGTAATCTGGATTGAAGCGGCGGGCGGAACAAGGCGTGTCGGAACGGGGGTACAAGGCAACGGGAGAGGAAAGACGACCCGCATCGGACGGGGTATGCGCGCTCGTTCAACGACGGTCAAAGTCCATCCGGACGTGCGGGGAGAGGAAAAAAACGGCGGACGGGGGATAGGGAAGAGCCGGGGAGGACGGGGCAGATACGCGCGGTAACGGCGGAGGATAGAAGGTTGGCCGCCTTCGGGCCGTTGGGAGGCAACGTGCCGGACGCGGCGGAAGGACGGGCGCTTCCGGAAACCGTCAGAACCCGGGAGCATAGGGTTAGTCTGTTGATGGATAAGGCATATGAAGGCGGGCGGACGCGGGTTACGGCGGGGGAGTCGGGGTATAAACCGGAGGTACCGCCGAAGCGGAACCGGGTTCATCTGTGGAAATATGAGAAGGAACGCTATAAACGGCGGAAGGAGAGAGCGGTTTTTCCGGCGGCTGAAGGGATTTCGCGGGATTCGCGCCCGCTATGACAAACTTGCCCGTATCTTTTCCGCTTTTATCTATCCCGCTTGTATTTGTATTGCTTTGCCGTTGTGTGAACACGCCCTAGATTCACGTTCCGTAAAAGCGCCCTTTGACACTACCGGCGCATTAAAAAACCAGAAACAAGTCTTGGGAAGGGCCGGGGAGGGTTGAATACAAAGATTCATATGATGGGCATAAATAACCGGTATGCCGCGAGGTTTATCTTAATCCGGTGGAGCGGTGTCGATGAGAAGTGGCAGTTGTTTTTCTGTTAATTATACATCTTATAGAAAAATTTATTTTAGATATTGCCCTTTGGCTTGAATTTGGCAATGCAAGCGATGATCCAACTTCATTTGCCGAAAGACTATATTAGTAACTTATGAGTCGCAAGTTCTTATGCAGTTTTATAGAGAAAAGCATCGGTACGCATAGACTCAATAATCTCACGGAATACTCTCAAACGCTTCTATTTCGGTAAAAACCGGTGAAATTCTTCGGAAATTACCTGTTTCGTTACCCATAGCGAGGGGTAGCTCGTCTGGACGTTCCTCAGCCACCCCGTAAACCGCCCCCATATCCCTTCACTTCCCGTTAACGCAAGTCCCGTCAAAATCGCGTAGCTAAGACAATGGCAAAACACAAAGATTTCCATCGACTTCTTCGTCATCTCTATGTCGTAACGCATCTTCTTATCCCTCGGAAGTACCGGTAAAGCCCCCTTCTTCCGTCTCTCAAGTGAAAAGGTCCAGAAGTGATACCCAAAGCCCTCCAGCCGGTTCTTCAATTCCCCAAACAACCCCTCTATCTTAAACCGCTGGGCATATAAGCTGATGATGGTCTCGCCATCAAGTGCGCGGCTTGAGGACATGAGTATAAAACGGCTGGTTCCGATAGCCGTCAGGACAACCCTCACCGGCAGACGTGTCGGCCTGTGGATGAGATCCACGCGCAGATACTGAACCCTCGTCTTGCTCCCGTACAACACCAGATGCGTTGTTATAAAGTCCTTCCGGTTCTTCTCAAACAAGGTTTTCAATGTTACTTTCTTCCCGTATATGCGTCTCCTTCCCCTCCGTTTTCTTTCCTGATGTTCAGGTTCCCGGTAGGCCACCGCAATCCCTTTGGACCGAGTGATGACCGACAGCAGCCCTTGGCCGTTCCTGCCGACATAGCAGGCGGCGGTGCGCAGGGTCGTCTTACTGAAAAAGAAGGCGTCAAGGAGTAAAATCGCCGGTTTCCCCATCATTTCGACCACTTTCCCCGCCTGTTTGACCGTCTGAACAATGAGGCTTTCTCCCCCGGCCTTTGCCTTGCTATCCTGGATTCCCGCCATCATCGGTATACTCCGGTTAAAACCCGGGAGTATCATGCTGATAAAGCCGAACAGGTGGCCTTCTATGAAGGCCACCCTTCCCCGAGTTCTGTGATTCCTGGTGAAGCTTCTGTATGGCCGGCATCCTGCGGCCTTCTTTTGCTATTTTTATATGGTCCCCCACCATGATGACCTTTCCATCAACGGTTTTTGGCGGGAGTAACTTCAGGAACAGGTAATAAGTTTTTCGAAGGTGATCTAGAAAGTATGATAAAGGGGTAATGACAACAGGGGCACAAAGAAATACTAAGAAATCATGTTAACAACCATAGAAATCAAATGCCCCCGTTGTCATAGCCCTAACATAACCCGGAACGGGAAAAAGAACAAGGGGAAACAACATTACCGCTGCAAAGATTGCGGCCGCCAATTCAAGAGCGGCCGTGAACGCACTTACAACGGAACGCTTTCACGGGTTAAAAACATGATAAAAATCATGCCGGTCAGGGGAGCGGGCGTACGGGACATCGTGATAATACTCGAAATAAGCAATACCACGGTCTTCAAAGTGCTTACATCGACAAAATACCGGATAAAACAAAATCATTATGACCGCCTTGAGATAGACGAGTTTTGGACGTATGCAGGGGAAAAGAAGAACAATGTATGGCTTATCTACACGTATCACCGTGAAAGCGGGGAAATAGCGGCGTTTGTATGGGGGAAACGGGACTTGAAAACCGCCAAAAAATTGAGAAAGAGGATAAAAAGGCTGGGGATAAGCTATGACCGGATAGCGACGGATGATTGGGACAGTTTTCTTTCGGCCTTCGCGGAAGACCAACATGAGCATGGAAAAGCGTACACGGTAGGGATAGAAGGGAATAATTGCCGGCTTCGGATACGGCGTGCATTTCGGAGAACCTGTTGTTTTTCGAAGAAGCTGTTCAACCACTTAAAAGCGTTTGATATGCCTTTCTTTTACATCAATTATGGTTTTATCTAACGCCCATCATTCTTTCTGGATCACCTTCTAAAATTTTATATAGGCCGTCACTAGCGAAGGATGTGGAACGGAAGAACTTTAACAGGGTCGTGTAACGCTCCGGTATTCTCAGCTTTACCGATATAACCGAACTTACTCCCCGCGTATCGGACCTCATAATAAACCCGATGATTATGACGCAGAAATTAACCCAGCTTGCCTGCCTGTTGAAACAAGGTAAAAATTGTTCTAAGATATCATTGATGAACCGGAACATGTAAGACCCCCTCTTGCCGTCCGATACGGAAGGGGATGCGTTTAACAAAAGCGGAAGAGAGTTTGCCAACGTGGATTTTAACGAAGCGCGGCTTGAGAGGAGGTTCAGGCGGACGATGGAAACATTGGCGAAAAATCCACGGAAGTCAATATACGGCGGCGGTGCGAATCGGGCTGAAGCCAAAACTATATATAACCTATTGGGCAACGATAAGTTTAACAAGAGCGAAATACCGCGGGGGATCATCGTGCCGCGACAATTCGGCGTATGAGAGGCCGTCCGCTGATTTTAGAGGCGCGAGACACGGCATCGGCCAATTACAACGGGCGGAAGGAGATGGCGGGAGGAAAAACGCCGCGCCGGCACGGGAGCGGCGGAAGAACCGGCCGATAGAGGCCAAGGAAAGTAATCGTCGGCTTGAGACGATGGAAAATGCTGACGTACATAGGGGGTGTTGCAAAAGCGCCGCATATCCGCGACCGTGAAGGGGATAACTATGAACTATTCGACAAGGCGATACAAAGCGGACGGCATTTTCGATGCGGATAGTACGGAACCGGATGACCGTGGAGAATAGGCGCATACCGGATAAAATACGGGAAACGCCCCGCAAAGGGCGGATAAAGGCGCTTATTCCCCGTGATACACGGCGTAATGAGAAAGAACGGGAGGTTGTCTTGCTGGCAAGGTATGCGCGCTATGAGATAAAAAAGCCGCGCATAAGAAACAAAAACGAGGGGCCGTTACCATCATTATCCGTGAAGGTGACGTACGTGAAAGAGGAGAGGCCGCCCCAAGGCATTGAAGGTATAGAACGGTTTCCGATGACCAATGAGGAGCCAGAACGTTTCGAGGCCGCTTACAAAATGGCGGGATAGTATATTCGGCGAAGGAAGATAGAACGTTCTCATTATGTGCTTAAGAGCGGGCGCGAGATAGAGAAGCTGCGGGAGCGGGACATGGAAAGGATGAAAGTTTTGATACTGGTGTATTCAGTAATAGCGGATAAGTACGGGCAATACATGGAGAATTTTGCAGGCCATAGTGGTTTCATGCCATAGAGATTTGTGCGTGACAGATATAAACTCTGTTCTATGCGGTATACATAATGAACCAGACGTATAGAGCGCGGATAAACCCTGAGTTACCGTGTATGATATTGTTTGAGGGAGAGGAATGGAAGATTCCGTATTGCGCGGAACACCGTAGGCGCAATCGTAAAACGGATAC
>JAITAW010000281.1 GCA_031283905.1 Treponema sp.
GCCTCATACACAACGGCGTTCGTACAGCTTTCCATAATAAGAGAGCCGTTGTTGCAAATCAAATACCCACTCCGCTTGTTCATACCCAGCGTTTTAACAAACTTTTCCATTGCCGCAGGCGTTCTCCCCGATGCAAGAACAATAGAAATCCCTTCCGCGACAGCCTTTTGCACCGCCTTTTTTGTACGGTACGATACGGTACTATCTGAACGCAGGAGCGTGTCATCCTAATCAAGAGCGATCATTCGTATCATACAGTAAGAATACCCGTATTTGCATTTATTTTCAATACTAAATTTTAGCCCATAGAAAAAAAATACATAATAGTGTATAGTAAAAATATGGGGAATATATACGTATTTGTTAATCAGAAAGGCGGCGTAGGAAAAACCACCTCCGCGATAAACATCGGCGCCTTTCTCGCCGAAGCGGGTAAAAAGACTTTGCTCATTGATTTTGATTCTCAGGCAAACCTTTCAAGCGGCATAGGGCTTTCGGGTGTAAAACCCGGGGTTTATGAGCTTATATCCGGCATCGCCGATATTAACGAAGTAATAAAGGAAACGTCTGTTCCGGGTCTTTTCGCCATTCCCGCAAGCATAGATCTGTCTGGCGCGGCGGTGGAGTTGATAGAGCAGCAAGAGAGGGATTTTTTTTTGTCGAAAGCGGTTGAACCGGCCAAATCCGCCTATGATTTTATCCTTATTGACTGTCCGCCTTCGTTAGGCGTCCTTACCATTAACGGACTTGTCGCGGCGGACAAGGTGCTTATCCCGATGCAATGCGAATATTTTGCCATGGAAGGGCTCTCTTTGCTTCTGCAAACCATCAAACGCATACAGAAACTGAACCCGCGCCTTGACATAGGAGGCATTTTTTTCACCATGTATGACGCCCGCACCAGGCTGACCCAGCAGGTGGTCCGGCAGGTAAGCTCCCATTTTAAGAAGCAGGTGTTCAACGCCATTATTCCACGCAATGTCAGGCTTTCCGAGTCGCCGTCTCATGGTCTGCCGATTTCTCAATACGATCCCCAATGCGTGGGAGCAAAGGCGTACAAGATGCTTTCAGAGGAGCTGATCCACCGTGGCTAAAACCTCAAAATTCGGTTTAGGCAAGGGGTTGGATGCGTTGCTTCCATCCGATGGCGATGAAAATGACGGCATGTCCGCCGTGCGCGTTGGACACGCCGTAACCAAATACGGCGAAGACGCGGTGGTTTCCCTGCCTTTGGAAAAAATCCGCCCGAATCCGAACCAGCCGCGTAAATTCTTTGATGAAGAGGCGCTCAATGAGCTCTCGGCTTCCATTAAAGAACACGGCGTCATTCAGCCTGTCATTGTTGAAGAAAGTGACGGCGGCTATATCATCATTGCGGGCGAACGCCGGTATCGCGCCGCAAGCGTTGCCGGACTGAAGGAAATCCCCGCCATTATCCGTAGCTATTCCGAAGAAAAGCGGGTTGAGGTCGCCCTTATCGAAAACGTGCAACGCGCCGACCTGAACCCGATTGAGGAAGCCATCGCCTACAAAAGCCTGATGAACATTACCGGCAAGAGTCAGGACGAAATAGCCGCCAAGGTTGGGAAAAACCGCTCCACAGTCGCCAACGCCCTACGCCTTCTCCGCCTGCCTTCCATGATACAGCGGAGCTTGGAAAAAGGCGAGATTACGAGCGGTCATGCGCGGGCGTTGCTCGCCATTCCTGATGTCGCGAGCCAAGAGCGGGCGTTCAACGAAATCATCGCTCGCGGACTTTCCGTGCGTGAAGCCGAAAAGATCGCGGCGCGGACGGAAAAACCCGCCAAGTCAGCGTCTCCCGTGCGGCATCTTCCTAAGCAGCGCGATCCGCACTTGGTTGCGCTTGAAGAAGAGATGATAGAAAAGCTCGGCGCCAAAGTGCGCATCGATGGAGACTTTGGTAAAGGCGTTATTCGTATTGAATATTATTCTATGGAAGATTTAGACAGGCTCTACGAATTGATCGTGTCCTAGTGGTGGCAACGGAGATTTCGTCTTGACAAACTCTGGCGCCGCCAGTCGGCGCCAGAGTTTCCACAACGTGCGTTTAACGCGCACTTAGCGCCTGCTTATGCGGCGCTTGAAGTTGACACCTTATGCACCAGAACATTATTTTGGAGCAAGAGCGCCTCTTTTTCAGGCGGGATGCAGTCATCGGTGTATATGACATCAACGCTTTCAACAGAAGCCATCTTCACCACGCCGCTGTTGGAGAAGCGGTCGGAATCAAAGAGCATCACGACCTGCCGCGCTTGTTTCGCCAATTCCTGAATGGTTTGCGCCGTCAGGAAATCATTTGTGGTAAAGCCGAATGTTTCAGAAAAACCGCTTGCGCTGATAAAAAACTTGTTCGGCGAGAACATTTGCGCGTTTTTATCAGGGATTGGTCCCACAAGCACTTGTGAATCGCGCTGATAATAACCGCCGAGCAGAATAATCTTGCCATACGGCGCCCTGTTGATATAATTCGCAATGAACACCGAATTCGTTATAATCGTAATATCTTTTTTTGTATGAGTAAGCTCCTCGGCAAGAATGACGCAACACGACCCGCATCCTATCATAACGGTTTCGTTTTCTTCAACGCTAGCCGCCGCCGCTTTTGCTATGCGGCGTTTCATTTCGTAATTGTACACAAGATCCGTTCCGTCATTGGCGCCGGTTTCGATGTAGGCAAATCCGTGTTCACGGCGGATAAGCCCGCGTTGCTCAAGTTGATCCAGATCTTTGCGGATCGTTACCGGAGAAACGTTCATTCTTTTTGCAATGTCCGTGACTTCGATGCGTTGTTGTTTCGCAATCGCTTCTAAAATTTTGCTTTGTCTGTTGTTCATGGTAGAACCTCCTGTAATGGTAAGAAGACATGAAACTTGTCTTCGTTATGATTATTCTTACTAAAATGCTAATAAATTATCCAGAAGTCAAATTTTTTATCTTCAATCTCATCATTTAAAGGAATGAACCGCCCCCAACTCTGCAATGGATCGTCAGGCTTTTTTCAAAAACCTGACGATCAAGGGGAACATTATTACCAGAAGCCGCCTCTCCGTTTCAAATGAGCGTACGATGAGACATCGAATTTCGAATAAAAATTCAAAAGAAGACTTCATGATGCGCTGTTGCAAAATTAAATAATCATTATATATCATTATAGCATATGATTTTGGTTTTGTACAGAGGCATATGCGGAGGTTTTCTCAAAATTTCAGTTTGCGAATGAATTGGAAGCGCACTTCAGGAGTATACTCCCTTGCATCAATGTCAGATATGGTTTATCATAGGAGTATGCACATTATCGCCGACTTACACATACATTCGCGCTTTTCCCGCGCCACGAGCAAGAAGCTGACGCTCGCACACCTTGACCGTTGGGCCGCCATCAAGGGCATAGACGTGGTGGGAAGCGGAGACTGTACGCACCCCGCATGGCTTGCGGAGTTGAAAGAACAGCTTGAAGAAGCGGAGCCGGGTTTTTACACGCTTAAAGAGAGCATAAAGAACAGCTTCAATGCGATGGAAGCGACAGCGACGCGACTGCCGAAACCGTTCCGCGCAAGCGCCGCATCCGGTTGCCGTTTTGTATTGACCGGTGAAATTAGCAGCATTTACAAGAAAGGCGATAGAACGCGGAAGATCCACCATCTCGTCCTACTGCCGGATATTAAGGCTGCGGAAACATTTCAAAGCCTGCTTGAACGGGTGGGCAACATACATTCGGACGGACGCCCTATTTTAGGCGTTGATTCCCGCGATGTGTTGCGTTTATTGCTTGATGCCGATGATCGTTCGTTGCTGATTCCTGCGCATATCTGGACGCCGTGGTTTTCCGCGTTGGGGGCGAAATCGGGCTTTGATTCCATAGACGAATGTTACGGCGATCTCGCCTCGTACATTCCGTCTATTGAGACCGGACTTTCCTCCAACCCGCCGATGAACTGGGCGCTTTCGAGCCTCGACCGGTTTTCCATTATTTCCAATTCTGACGCACATTCGCCGGACAAACTGGGGCGGGAAGCGACGATATTTGAGATGGACCGTTCGTATTCCTCCCTGTCGAAGGCCTTACGCCTTGAGGCGGAAGGGAAAAAAAAAGAAGACATCGCCGGTACTATTGAATTTTATCCACAGGAAGGCAAGTACCACTATGCCGGACACCGGAAATGCGGCGTCAGTGTGTCGCCGGAAGACGCGGCGTTGAGCGGCATCTGCCCCCGATGCGGGAAACCGCTTACGGGCGGCGTGATAAACAGGGTGCTGGAGCTTGCCGACCGTCCGGTTGACGAATGGGGCATTTGCCCTCCTTCATGGGGCGGTACGAACAGACGCCCGTACGTGTCCCTCATTCCATTGCGGGAATTGCTCGGCGAAGTACTCAACACTGGATGCGCCTCGAAAAAAGTTGACGGCGCTTATACCGCGCTCATTGAAAAAGCGGGCGGTGAAATCGGCATATTGATGGACATGCCCATAGACAAGATCGGGGCGCAGAGCATCCCGTTCGTTTCCGGGGAACTGTTGGCGCAAGCCGTGACAAGAATGAGGGCGGGACATGTATTCATACAAGCCGGTTATGACGGTGAATACGGCGTGATCCGAGTCTTCGATCCTCGAAGCGAAGATCCGCGCAATGGAATGCTTTTCAGAGAAGACGCCACGAATCCACCGCCGCCATCCTTTTCACAAAAATCGGCGAGGGCGGCGAAAACTCCGCCCCAAGCGGTTGAAGATCGGATCGTGGAAGCCAATCAGCCTTTTTCCCTTGACGCCGAACAAAAAGAGGCTGTTTCGTATACGGGAAACCGTGCGCTGGTCATTGCGGGACCCGGTACCGGAAAAACCGCAACGTTATCCGCCCGCATCGCTCATCTCGTACAAAACGGCGTGGAGGGCGCTTCTATCCTTGCCATAACATTCACTGTAAAAGCCGCCGTGGAACTGAGGGAACGCATCGCCAAAACCGTTCCGGAGCCTGCGGCATCCGCACCGTCCGGGAACTCCTCCATTGTTGCCGCAACTTTTCATGCGCTCTGCACCTCAATACTAAGAGAACAAGCCGAACAACAAACCGTTCTTTTTAACAATTTTAGAATCATAGACAGCGATGAGCGGGATCGGCTGTTGCAGGAAATCTGCCGGGAAGCGGGTAGGGCGATCAAAGTGCGCAGTTTGGGGGATTACATTGACGAAAGAAAACGGCTGCTCATGCTCCCCCATGAAAAAACGCCGTTTTTGCTTACAAGCGAGGCGGATGACATGGAAACCGTTGCCGCAATGAGCCGTTGGGCGTTTGACGGCATCGTTGCCGGCGTTGAATTCAATGCGGAAAAAAACCTGCTTTACGGCGCATATCAGGATCGGCTTCGCAAAGAAGCCGCGTATGACTTTGACGATCTGGTAACCGAAACGGTACGGCTGTTCGCGGAACATCCGCACATCCTTTCCCATTACAGAAAACGATTCCGCTTCATCTTTGTTGATGAATATCAGGACATCAACTTCGCCCAATACGCCCTTATCCGGCTTTTAACCTCGGAAACAACATCGCTCTGGGTCATCGGGGATCCCAATCAGGCGATCTACGCCTTTCGCGGCGCAGACAAACGATTCATCGCCGGGTTTAAGACCGACTATCCCGAAGCCAGGATATTTCATCTGACCCGCAGTTTCCGTTGCGCCGCGCCCATCATAGCCGCAGCAGGACGGCTTGTAGACGCCGACATACAGGGTGTCGCCGTAGGCGGCGCCGCGCTTTCCCGAAGCCGCTACGCCAGTGAAAAAGCGGAGGCTGAGGCTATTGCCCGTAAGATAGCGGCGCTTATCGGAGGAACCAGCTTTTTTGCGCTTGACAGCGGGACGGCGGAAGGCAACGCCGGCGGCGTTGCTATGGAAGACTGCGTTGTACTTGTCCGTGCGGCGATCCTCGCGGAGCCTATTGCCACAGCGCTTGCGGATCACGGCATCCCCTGCAAGCTCATCAAGGAACAGGACGATACACTCGGCATAACCGTCCACGGCGTACGTCTTATGACGATACATGCATCCAAAGGACTTGAGGCGGAACACGTTTTTATCCCGGCTCTGGAGGATGGAATCCTCCCCTTCACTCTCTACGGAGACACGCGGGACAGCCATATCGAGGAAGAACGGCGGTTGCTCTATGTTGCCATGACACGGGCGAAACGCGGTTTATATCTTTCGTGGGTTAAAAAACGGATTTTTCAACACCGCGTCATAGAAAATGAACCAAGCCGCTTTCTCAACGTTCTGGAACCGCTTGTCCCACTTGTGGAGGAGCGAATGCGCCCACGCTGTGGAAACGCGCCGGGCACGCCGGTTCAAATGGATTTATTCTGAGAACCGTTCAGCGCGATCCCGTATAAGCCAGAGCAAGTCCCGCGCTCCGCCTGATATGTTGGGGTTTGAGCCACGAAAGCCCCATAGCGGTTCCTTTGAAAAACGCCTGTATCTCTTCGTCAGACATGGCAAAGATCATTCGCGCATCCACATACGCAGGCAATATTCCTTCGCCGGTTTCCGCCCCCTTGATTGGCTTCTTGTTGTGAGGACAGATGTCTTGGCACACCGTGCAGCTGTACAGTCTCCGCCCCCATTGTTCGGCGATATGCTGAGGCACGGACGCCTCGTTTCCTGATGCGTACCACTGGATACATTTCTTCCGCTCAATGCCGCCTTCGCGCCGGATTGCCTTCGTGGGGCAGGCTTCCACGCAGATCCCGCATGTCGCACATGCGGAACGGTTTGCGTTGGGCGCATCGCTTTCGAGCGGGAAGGGGAGGGTCATGGCGGCGATGATGACAAGCGATCCCGCTTCCGGCGTTATGACAAGACTGTTGCGCCCTTGAGAGCCAATCCCGCAGGCAAGAGCCAACGGCTTTTCCGGTATTGGCGAGTTGCAAAAAATACGATAACTGGAGCGGCGGTCCGCATGAATTCCGCCGGAATTTATACCGCCAAATAAGCGTCTGCATGTTTGAGAAAGGTTTTGCAGCCGTTTGACCGCTTCTTTGTAATAGTTGCGCCGCGCAAAAGGCGCAATGTATGCACGGTAATTTTCCTCAATTTCTTTTTCAGTTGTCGCATCTTCATTTCCATACGGCAAAACCGCCACTAACAGCGAAGGCGAGCCTTGTCCATAACGGTCTTGTAGAACGCCGTTTGCATTTTCAGCAAGTACAAAGGGAGCAAGAATACGGACGCGGCTGAATCCGGCATCCAGCGCCATAGCGCGTATTGTTTCTTTCAAAGCGCCCATTATAACGTCCTATTCGCGACTCTTTGCGCCACAATCAGCAACAGCTCGCCAATTGCCGTAGCAAAACGCTCGCCGCATGTTTTATATCTTCACCGGATCGCGTATGAAGGACTGTAATACGGAACGCTACGGCTTCCAGCAGTCCATAAAAAATTCGAAGGTGATCTAGAAAGTATGATAAAGGAGTACTGACAACAGGGTCACAAAGAAATACTATGGAATGATGCAAATAACCATAGAGATCAAGTGTCCCCATTGCCATAGCCCTAACATAACCGGAAACGGGAAAAAGAACAAG
>JAITAW010000006.1 GCA_031283905.1 Treponema sp.
AGGCATGGCACACCAACGGATTAAGCCTGATCGCCTTGCCTTCAACCAGCACCGGCTCAAAAGCCTGAATGCCAAGCCGGTGTAACGTAGGAGCGCGGTTCAATAGTACGGGATGCTCCTTCACTACATCATCAAGGATTGCGAACACCTCCGGTGTCTCCTGTTCAACCAGTAGTTTCGCCTTGTTGATATTGTACACAACGCCTCTGTCCTTGAGGCGCTTCATAATAAAGGGCTTGAAAAGTTCAAGCGCCATCTTCGTGGGAAGCCCGCACTGCCACATTTTGAGATCGGGACCAACCGTGATGACCGAACGCCCGGAATAGTCCACACGCTTTCCAAGCAGGTTCTGGCGGAACCGCCCTTGTTTGCCTTTGAGCATGTCGGAAATGGATTTAAGCGGCCTGTTGGATGCGCCCTTTACCACCCGCTTCTTTTTGGAATTGTCGAACAGGGCGTCAACTGCCTCTTGAAGCATACGCTTCTCGTTGCGGATGATGATGTCAGGCGCATTCAACGCCATAAGCCTGCGAAGCCGGTTGTTGCGGTTGATGACGCGGCGGTACAGATCGTTCAAATCCGAGGTCGCAAACCGCCCTCCGTCAAGCTGTACCATAGGGCGAAGTTCCGGTGGAATAATCGGTATCACATCAAGGATCATCCATTCGGGTTTGTTGTTTGAATTGCGGAAATTCTCAACTATCTCGATGCGTTTCAGAAGCCGCTTGTCTGATTTGGAGCCTTTCTCGATCATCTTTGCGCGGAGTTCAACGGCCATAGCGTCCAAATCAAGACTTTCAAGCAGAGTTCGGATGGCGTCAGCACCCATGCCGGCGGTAAAGCCGCCACCGTAGTGATCCTGCGCTTCAGCGTACTCATCTTCCGCCAGCGTCTGCATCTTTTTGAGATCGGTATCACCCGGATCTATCACCATGTACTTCTCGTAGTACAGTACGGCACGAAGCGCCGCCATCGGCATATCAAGGAGAAGCCCCATACGGGATGGCACGGAACGGTAGTACCAAATGTGGGATACCGGAGCCGCAAGCTCAATATGCCCCATGCGTTCACGCCGCACCTTGAAGTGCGTCACTTCAACGCCGCACCGGTCGCAGATCACGCCCTTGTAGCGAATTGATTTGAACTTTCCACAGTAACACTCCCATTCTTTGGTAGTGCCGAAGATGCGCTCACAGAAAAGTCCATCCTTTTCCGGCCTCAACGTCCGATAATTTATGGTTTCGGGTTTTTTCACTTCCCCGTACGACCACTCCCTGATCATATCAGGCGATGCGAGTTGAATTTTAATTGAATTAAAGTCCTGTATGTCTCTCATGGCACGTCTCCTTCTTTCACATTCTATAGCCGCTATCATTTCAAGACTGCGCGGCTACGCATAGCTTTACCCGTTCACGCCGATGTACGGATTGAATCACCCATTTTTTACTCCGCTCTTGTTAATTATGTCTTCATCCTTTTCGGTAAGCGGAATCTGCTTCTCTTTATCGTCATAAATAGTCAAATCCATGCCAAGCCCGCGAAGCTCCTGCACGAGCACGTTAAAAGATTCAGGGATACCGGCGGTGGTGGAAGGCTCTCCCTTGACAATGGCTTCGTACACCTTGGAACGTCCGGTCATATCATCCGACTTGATGGTGAGAAGTTCCTGCAACGTGTTTGCCGCGCCATAGGCTTCCAACGCCCAGACCTCCATTTCACCGAGACGTTGCCCGCCGAACTGGGCTTTACCGCCAAGCGGTTGCTGGGTGACAAGCGAGTAAGGACCTGTGGAACGGGCGTGCATCTTATCATCGACAAGGTGGTGCAGCTTGAGAAAGTAGATCACACCGCAGAAAATCGGGTGAACAAACGGCTCTCCCGTACGCCCATCGCGCAAAAAGGTCTTGGCGCGAAGAGTTTCGTCCGCGTTGCATACGCCCGCATCCTTCAGTTTTTCGCGGATCTGTTCGGCGGTCGGGGATTGGAACACCGGAGCGGAATACCATTCATTCAAGGCAAGTCCAGCCCAGCCAAGCTCCGTTTCCAAAAGCTGTCCAATATTCATGCGGGACGGTACGCCGAGCGGAGTAAGGCATAGATCGAGCGGCGTACCGTCTTCCATATACGGCATGTCCTCTTCCGGCAGGATTCGGGCCACGACGCCCTTGTTGCCGTGACGTCCCGCCATTTTGTCACCTTCACGTAACTTACGCTTCACGGCGACCAGCGCCTTCACCACTTCATTGACTCCCGGATTAAGATCATCGCCCGTGGTTCGCTTGAGGCGCTGTATTTCAATAATGGTACCTTCGATCCCATGCGGTACACGCAGGGACGTATCCCGTACATCCTTGGCTTTTTCGCCAAAGATCGAGTTGAGGAGTTTGAATTCCGGCGTGGTTTCTGTTTCGCTTTTGGGCGTTACCTTGCCCACAAGAATATCGCCCGCCCGAACCTTCGCGCCCACTACGATGATGCCTTCCGCGTCAAGGTAGTCCAAACTTTTTTCGCTTGTATTTGGTATATCGCGGGTGATTTTTTCAGGCCCCAGTTTGGTCTCCCTGATTTCAGTCATAAATTCTTTTATATGAATGGAGGTGAACATGTCTTCCTTCACCACACGCTGGGAAATGAGGATCGAGTCTTCGTAATTATATCCGTTCCACGGCATAAATCCCACCAGTACATTCCGTCCCAAGGCAAGCTCCCCGTTCTGGGTTGCGGGACCGTCGGCTATCACCTGCCCCTTCTCCACATGGTCGCCAACTTTCACAATGGGACGCTGGTTGTAACACGTATCCTGATTCGTCCGCTGGTACTTGATGAGTTTATACGCATCAAGCCCTTGTTCCATCGTTTCCGCAAATTTTTCATCGCCGCCGTTGTCATCGAGGCTGATCGTAATCTCATCGGAGGTTACCCGAATCGCCGTACCGGAACGCCGCGCCTTGATAAGCACCCCTGAATCATAGGCGCACTTGGCTTCCATACCGGTTCCCACAATGGGCGCCTCTGGAAACACCAGCGGTACCGCCTGACGCTGCATATTGGAACCCATGAGCGCACGGTTCGCATCGTCATGTTCAAGAAAGGGAATAAGCGAAGCCGACACCGAGATGATCTGTTTGGGCGATACGTCCATATACTGAATTTCCTGAGGACTCCTCGTTGTATAATCGCCCTGCCTACGGCATGAAACTTGAACATCCGCAAAAGAATTATCCGCGTTCAGTTTCGCCGACGCTTGAGCAATGTAGTATCTGTCCTCGTCCATAGCGGAAAGGTACTCCACTGCAGTTGTGGCGATGCCGTGGTACACCTTCCGGTACGGAGATTCAAGAAAGCCGTACTCGTTCACGCGGGTATAGTTCGCCAAAGACACAATAAGACCGATGTTCGGACCTTCCGGAGTCTCTATGGGACACATTCTACCGTAATGCGTGTAATGTACATCGCGCACCTCAAATCCGGCGCGGTCGCGACTCAAACCTCCGGGCCCCAATGCATTGAGGCGGCGTTTATGAGTCAATTCCGCAAGCGGATTCACCTGATCCATGAACTGAGAAAGCTGGCTTGAACCGAAGAATTCTTTTATGGCCGCCACAATCGGTTTTATGGAGATGAGGTCTTGCGGTTTAATGGTATCGACCTCTTTAAGACTCATGCGATCTTTTACGATGCGTTCCATGCGACTGAACGCGGTTTTCATCACATTCGCCATGAGTTCGCCCACGGAGCGAACACGGCGGTTACCCATGTGATCAATATCGTCTATATTTTCATCGCCGATGTACACCTTGATAAGGAATTTCACCGTGGCGATAATATCGCTCTTGGTCAACGTAAATTCCGTGTCCGGCGTATCAAGATCGAATTTCTTGTTGAGCTTGTACCGTCCAACTTTGCCCAGATTGTAGCGACGGCTAGTAAAGAACATATTCATCAGGTCTTTCTCGGCGGCTTCCACAGTGATGGAATCACCGGGCATAATCACCGAGTACACCGCGTTGATGGCGTCTTCTTTGGAAGGCTCGTCAACACCCGGCCCGTTCGAGGTGAGAAACTTGATTTCTTCCCGCTCAAAACAGTTGAGAAGCATGGGTGAATTGAGCGATCCTTCGGCGTCAAAGTTTATCACTTCGATAGCAGTAACGCCGTTTGCGAGGAATTCATCAACATTGTGCGGATGCATCTTTTCGCCCGCACGGTACAGTTTTTTTTTTCCGTCAATCGCGTCTTCACCTTCCGCCGCGATCCACACGGATGAGGCGAGTGCGTGCGCATTGATCTTTTCCCGCGTCTCGCGGTCATCGTTTATCTCTATGGTTTCAGTTTTATAAAAAGCCCTAATGATCTCTTCACGCGTTTGAAACCCAAGCGCGCGAAGAAAAATGGTGCATAAAATCCTTTTTTTACGGTCGATCTTGGCGTAAATCAGATCTTTTTTCTGATCGATCTCAAATTCCAGCCACGAACCGCGATACGGAATGATGCGCGATGAGAAAACGCCCTTTTCATGGCTGAAAATGACGCCCGGCGAACGGTGAATTTGACTTACAACCACCCGTTCCGCTCCGTTTATGATGAAGGTTCCCCGCTCGGTCATAATGGGAATATCGCCCATGTAAATATCTTTCTGCCGGATTTCACCGGTCTGTTGAAAAATAAGGATCATGCGGGCTTTAAGCGGCAGGGCGTACGTCAAACCTTTTTGCCTGCACTCCTGCTCAGTGAATTTAACCTCGTCTTCATCAAGGGTATAATGTTCATATTCTAAAACAGTTTCCCCATTTTGGCTTTCGATGGGAAATGTCATTCTAAAGACTTCCTCAAGTCCCTGATTTTCAAGGGGTTCATGGTTTTTTAATTTTTCCCTTTGCAAAAAACGTTCATAAGAACAAAGCTGAATGTCGATTAAATCCGGCATGGTCATTACATCTTTTGAATCTACGCCGTTTTCAATATCTTTTCCAATAAGCCGTCTGTCTTTGTCTCTTGTAACCACGAAACCCTCCTGAATTATTGCGTTTATATTCTTAAATAGAGAACCTTCCACAAGTTCCTCCATTCATCCGCAGGCGCGGGTAAATGGAGGAACTTGTTAATAGAACAAGGCGGTAAAAACATCCTTCCTTACCTTACAACGGAAGCATCACAATCCCACCCAGCGAAGAACTACTCATTAGTCCTTCAGTATGCATACAGAATCATCAGGTCATTTTTACCGCCCCGCATCTTGTCCAACAACACGCCGCGCGTCTGTCAGCCATTACAGCGTTATCAGCGCAGTCCGCTTATTGAACCGTTTACTGAATCTCCACAGTGCCGCCTGCGGCGGTAACGGACTCTTTGATCTTCGCGGCATCTTCTTTAGAAACGCCTTCTTTCAGAGGCTTGGGAGCGCCCTCAACCAGTTCTTTGGCTTCTTTAAGCCCAAGACCGGTAAGGCTACGGACTTCCTTGATGACCGCGATTTTCTTGGAGTCGTCAAACGCCTTGAGGATGACGTTGAATTCTGTTTTCTCTTCTTCTACGGCGGCCTCCGCGCCGGGAGCCGCGCCAACCGCCGCAATTGCTACGGGAGCCGCTGCGGAAACGCCGAATTTCTCTTCCATTTTTTTGACCAGTTCCGAAACTTCAAGAATGGTCATAGTCGCAATAGCATCCAAAATTTGATCTGCTGTAAGTTCTGCCATATTATCTTCTCCTAAAATAAAATATGTTATCTATACAGATACACTTATAATAACTTATAATGAACCGACAGGAACGGCAGTAACGAAGCCTGACGGTTTACAAACGGGTTTACCCTTCCGCCTTCTTGTCTCCGGCAACTTTAATCGTCCGCACGAGACGCGCATTGACATCGTTGAGGGCGGCCGCGAGATTGCGGATGGGTCCATTCATGCAGGACATAAGCATGGAGACAAGCTGCAATTTGCCCGGCAGTTTGGAAAAGACGTCCACTTGTTGAGCGGTGTACACCGACTTTCCAATAAGACCGCCCTTTATCTTGAGATGCGGCGCTTCTTTGGTGAAGTCAAGGAGGGCTTTCGCCACCTCATTTGAATCCTTGGGCGCAATGGCAACCGCCGTAGGCCCTGTAAGATAGGACGACACATCGGGCAATGAGAGCCGCTCAAACGCGATGCGGGCAAAATTGTTCTTCACGACCTTGAAAGTCGCTTCCTTACCTGTAAGCCGCTTTCGAAGATTGGTTATCTGCTCCACGGTAAGACCTCGATAGTCAGTGAAAATAAAGTCGGGCGCGATGCCGAAGGTTTCTTTCAGTTCATTTATCGCCGCAACTTTCGCCGGCTGTTCTTTTTTCGCAACAATAGCCATTATTCCTCCTTAATAGAAATCCACACGCCTGGCCCCATGGTTGACGCGACCGAAAGGGACAGAATAAAATCACCCTTCGCATCGGCGGGCTTTTTCCGCTTGATCTCCGTGACAACGGTTTTCGTGTTTTCCGTCAGTTTGTCGCTGTCCATGCTCACTTTGCCGATGGCAAGGTGAACAACGCCGGTCTTGTCCGCGCGGAATTCGGTGCGTCCCTTTTTAAGCTCCGCGAGCGCTCCTTTGAGATCAAACGTGACGGTTCCGGTCTTGGGATTAGGCATAAGCCCGCGACGTCCCAATACCATACCGAGCTTGCCGACATCTTTCATCATGTCCGGCGTGGCAACCGCGACATCAAAATCAAGCCAGCCACCCTTCACCTTTTCGATAAGGTCATCAGCGCCGACATAAGATGCGCCCGCTTCCTTCGCCTCGGTTTCCTTTTCGGGCTTGCAGAATACCAACACCCGCTTTTCAGCCTTAAACTGATGGGGAAGCACCACTGTATCGCGCACAGACTGACTTTTTTTCAGCCGGAGCTTTACCGAGAGATCGATGGTCTCGTCAAACGCGGCGAACGCCATTGTCTTAACCAGATCAAAGGCGGCTTTCACTTCGTAAATTGCCAAAGGATCGTATTTCTTGACCGCCTCGCGGTATTTTTTGCCGTGCTTCATTTCTCCACCTCAACTCCCATGGAACGCGCGGTACCCGCTATGATCTTTTTCGCGCCTTCAAGGTCTTTCGCCGACAAGTCAGTCGCCTTCATCTTGGCGATTTCTTCCAATTTCGCCTTGGAAAGTGTGCCGACCTTTGATTTGTGCGGCTCACGTGATCCCTTCTCAATTCCCACCGCCTTTTTGATCAACACGGACGCGGGCGGCGTCTTGAGAATAAAGGTAAACGTCTTGTCCGTATACACGGTGATGACCACCGGTATGACAAGACCCGCCTCCATAGTCTTTGTCCTATCATTGAACTGCTGGACAAACTGAGGAGCGCTTACCCCGTGCGGACCAAGCGCGGGACCTACGGGCGGAGCGGGAGTCGCTTTACCGGCAGGGCATTGCAACTTGATAAGGGTAGCAATTTTTTTCTTTGCCATATATTCTCCTTTGTAGTGTGATGTGACACTTTGCAGACTTGCGATTTTTCACATCTGGCGAGGAAGCGTACGCCCCTCTCCTACTTTTCTATAACAAGGGGAAAGCGCAAAACGCGCTCCGGGTCCTTTAGGCGGCTCCCGAATAACGCTCCGCAATCCGGCTTTCCCCGCTTATACCTTTTCCACTTGCAACAAATCCACTTCAACCGGCGTGTTTCTGCCAAAGATACCCACCATAACCTTGAGCTTGTTTCGCGCAGAATCGATCTCTTCAATAACGCCGGTGAACGACTCAAAAGGACCGTCAACAATCTTAACCTGTTCGCCCTCGGAAAACGACTGGCGCACGTGGATGAAACGCTCTCCCTTGATGTCGCCGGATTTCTGTAAAATGGAACGCACCTCTTCTGAGGGGAGGGGCTGGGGTTTTTTTGCGACAGGGGTTCCGACAAAACCGGTTACACCTTGAATTTGCCGTATCTTTTGACATGTAGCCTTCCAATTATCATCAGGAAGATCTAATTCAACCAGCATATAGCCCGGAAGCATCAGTCGGGTTTGGGTTCGTTTCTTCCCATCCTTAATTTCCACCGTAGATTCGGAGGGCGCTTTGACATCTCGTACAATCTCTTTATCAAGGTCCCCAAAATCAATCATCATACGGATAGTTTTTTCTATTCTACTTTCAAATCCTGAGTAGACATGAAGGATATACCAACCTGTAGCCATGTTTGTCCTTTTCTTTAAGCCGCAAACCACCACCGGAGCGGCTTCTTTAGCTCCACGCTAACCACATATTATAGAAAATTATTAAAATATCGCCTGTACGCCAAGAAGCAACAGCATATCAATCAACCCCAGCACAGCCGCAATAATAACGGTGGAGATAATGACAACCTTTACAGAACTGATCACGTCTTCCTTACTTGGCCATACCACCTTCCGGAGTTCCGCGTACGATTCTTTTGCAAAAGCAACAAGTTTATTTTCTTTTTTTTTTGTCGTTTCCATAGAGAACCTCTTTTCAGTTTCAATTCTTGCAAACAGCAAGAACTTGTATCCGCACGGACACTTGAAGACGCCGACAGGCCAGGTAGGACTCGAACCCACAACATTCGGTTTTGGAGACCGACGCTCTACCATTAGAGCTACTGGCCTAGAAAGATTCCAGACAAAACACCTGAAAAACTTCCAAACGGACACATTTTAGAAATTAATTGCTTGAAACTGTTCCAAAACTACCAAGGCTTTGAATCAATCTCACTTGATTTTTGTTTCTTTATGAATGGTGTGCTTACGGTCAAAAGGACAATACTTACTAAATTCAAGTTTTTCCTGAGTATTCCGCCTATTTTTCTTGGTTGTATAGTTCTTCCGTTTACATTCGCTGCACTGAAGCGCAATAAGTTCAATAGCCGTTTTCTTTGTCGCCATACCTTCCTCCAGTTATAGTGGGAACCGCCAAAACCGCCGCCAGCAGGGTGAGGGTTTCAGAAAGCCTTTCATACTATCAACAAGCCCTCGAACGGAATCGAACCGTTGACCTTATCCTTACCATGGATATGCTCTACCGACTGAGCTACAAGGGCAAGATAGTGAGTAATATAACACATGACAATATTTATGTCAAGTATAATTT
>JAITAW010000015.1 GCA_031283905.1 Treponema sp.
GATTTTTATCATGTTTTTAACCCGTGAAAACGTTCCCCGACAGGCGCGTCCATGATCGCTTATGAATTGACGGCCGCAATCTTTGCGGAGGTAATTGCGGATTAAAATCCGATGTTTACTCTCGTTCTTTTTCCCGTTTCCGGTTATGTTAGGGCTGTGGCAAGGGGGGCACTTGATCTCTATGGTTATTTGCATCATTCCATAGTATTTCTTTGCGCCCCTGTTGTCAGTACTCCTTTATCATACTTTCTAGATCACCTTCCAAAATTTGTCTATACTCCATAAAAGATTTCAGTCTATATTGCGCATAACATTCTTTTATACGACCGCTGTCGTATAAAGTCTGTTCTATCGCGGCGGTTCCCGAAGCCAATGGCCGCTTTCATGGAACACTTTCCGCGTTGTACGCCGCTCACGCGCGTACCGCATATCCGTGTTGCCTGCTTTACATGTACACCTCCTTTTTCCATTACCTTTAACGCGCTACGGCGGACGGCAATTCACCGCGCCGGCGATTAAAACTCGTGTAATACGGGCCGCGAAGCCGAGCTGTTTCGCGGCCCAATCGCCCGTACGGACGGTTTCCCTGGGGACGGCGGGAACTATGCCGGTAACTCTCACCTTACGGGATGGAGATCGAAAGAATCGCACTCCACAGTCCCCTTCTGCCCCTTCTCGTTCTGCCATACCGGCGCCGCATAGCCAGCAATCGCCACCGCGCCCGCCGTTACGTAGTAGAACGCCGCCCGTTGTACCCCTAGGGAATAGCGCGGCTCGCGCTCCCCTGATCACGGCATTCTATCTATATCCGCATCAGATCTAATACCTTGAAGCCGAACTCAGGGCGCGTCTTAGGCGCGGGAATGCCCGGCGTTTTCCGCTCCACGTTGCTCACCGCCGGATTCCATTCCAGAAAAGCGCCGTCCGGTTGGGGGATAATTTCATGTCCTTTCATAGAGATTTCTTTTGCCGAAATACTCCGGCATAATATGAAGATTTCAAGATGCTTCTAATGGGGGTTCCGGAATGTCCTGAAGGTTTTGCGGGATACCCCGGAGAGTCTGCGGGGTATCCCGCAAACGGTACTTGCGGCATGAATTCGAGCAAAACGCCGGCAGGAATAGCGCCCGCCGGCTTATGTATATGGCGATTGCCGCTTTTTGCGGCATAATATGTTATTTCAAGACAACTTGGGGGGGGGGGGGGGTAAACGGAAGCATGAAGCTATACATAAAGCTATATCTGATAACATAATAAAACGTGTTCATTTCTTGTTTTGTACCACTCCTTTTGAAAGACATATACTTTTAGAAAGAAGTATACGCTCATAATGAGCGCCTGTCAATACTTCTTCAAGAAAATTTTACCTTTTTACCTTGCGTCTTGTTTGGAATGCTGCCGAGCCGCCGTGCGCCCTGTGCGCCGGATAGCGGGGAGCCGGACCGCTCATCGCGCACATGAACCTCCCCGCAACAGAGGGCGCGAAGCGGCCCAACCGCGTATGCGGCGGGGCGCCAAGCCGGACTCTGCGAATATCACAATGAACCGCCGCATGGACGCCAAAGACGCTTAATGCCATATCAGATCAGACAAACCGGTGAGCATGCGCCCGCTTTCCGCGCCGCTTTGCGCCTGAGCAATGCTGCTCCGCGTTCTTTTGTAAGCGCTTTTTTTGCTTGCACAAAGAGATATATCCTGTTATTATATCGCCATGGTGAAATTCGCGCAAAGTCAAACGAGAATATTCGGCATATTAACCTCCGGCGGCGACTGTCCCGGACTTAACGCGGCTATACGCGGCGTGTGCCGCGCGGCGTATGACCGCTACGGCATGAGCATTGTTGGTTTTGCCAACGGGTACCGGGGGCTTATAGCCGGCAACTACCGGTTTCTGCGCCCGGAGGATTTTTGGGGCATCATCACGCGGGGCGGCACAATTCTTGGCGCGAGCCGTGAGAAGCCGTTTAAGCAGGAAAGCGGCGACTACGAGATAGCCGGGGACAAAGTTGCGGCGATCAAGGAGCATTACCATAGGCTCAACCTTGACTGCCTTGTGATTCTCGGCGGCAACGGCACTCACAACACCGGCTACCGCCTGGCGCGGGAAGGGCTTAACGTCATCGGGATGCCAAAAACCATTGACAATGACCTTCAGGGAACGGATCGGACGTTCGGTTTCCATTCCGCGCTCTCCATTGCGACCGAAGCCATCGACCGGCTGCACACCACTGCGGTAAGCCACAGCCGCGTGATGGTTATTGAACTTATGGGCCACAAGACCGGATGGCTGTCCCTGTATGCGGGCGTGGCGGGCGGCGGCGATATTATCCTTATTCCCGAAATTCCCTATGATATAAAAGTAATTGGAGACTTTTTAAGGCAGCGGAGAGATCAGGGTAAGAACTTTTCAATCGTTGTTATCGCGGAAGGCGCCATGTCCAAAGAAGAAGCCGCTATGGAAAAGAAAGAACGGAAAAAATTTCGTGAAAAGACCCATATGGTATCCATAGGCTACCGCGTCGCTCAGGAGATTGAGAAAGAAACCGGAATGGAAACTCGCCCTACGGTGCTTGGTTATGTGCAACGCGGCGGAATTCCAAGCGCCTCCGATCGTGTACTTGCGACGAGCCTCGGCACGGCCGCCGCAGACCTGCTTGCTCAAGGGCAGTACGGCAGGATGGTGTCTTATACAAATGACGCGATAACATCCGTGGATTTAAGCGTTCCAGCTGAAAAAATCAAGACCGTCCCTCGGGATCATTACATGATCGACACAGCCATTGCTGTGGGAACCTGCATGGGGATGTAACCCGCGTGTCATGCCAACGCGCTCCGGCAATGAGCAAAGCGGGCTTTTGACCGCTTTCGTGAATTGAGTCATGGCAGGCTGAAGCGTTCGTTTCTTATTGACAAGGGGATGCGGAATTTATGAGGCGGCGGGAACCAATGGATTCCCGCCGCTAACAGGCGGTACGCTACAGTTGCGCCCTGACGCCCAAAGTCACGCCATAATTCTGATCGATGAGATTGAACAGTCCGGTAAGATCGATTTTGATAATGGCAAAATTGAAAGACAGTCCGCCGAAAAGCCTGATTCCCCAACTGTCATGCCGCTCATAGGACGAAGAAAAACCTCCGGTCCCGATATCCTTGAGACCGGGAACGGCTTCTTGTATTTTGGCAATGTCGCCGTCTTGAATAGTATTGCCACCATAGGTTACTTGTGTTTTTACACCATAGCCTGCCTTTGACACAATGGCGTAGCTTACGCCCACCCCGGCATAGGGGGTAATGATCAGCAATGTCTTTGAAATCTGCGCCTTCAACTCCAAGGTCACGGTCTCCCATGAGAGTTCCACCGTGGGTTTACTCGGCCCAAGCGTATGATTCGTAGAACCATCACTAAAACTAAAAGACATTGTGTCGACAGCCGATGCGGAAATTCCACCCTTCAGATAATTTACGCCGAATCCAATGGAAACATTGGGAAGCGCCACGCCCTGCTTTATGAGTGAGTAACGGAAATCAGCGCCCGCAAGCAAGAAATTTATATCAACGCCATCGTCCGTCAGAAGCGGCACATCCGGCAGCGCCCCGAATTTCACGCCAATGTCAAAAGGAATGACAAAGCCTCCCAGCCGCCCTTCCACGACATAGGCGGGAAGCGGGAGAAAAGCAAGCGGATACGAAATACCAAAAGATTTCAGCAGATCCGCCGCCGCGTCAACATCTATAGTGGTGGCGCCCGCGGAAAGTCCGATTCCAAAATGAGGCGGCGCGGCAAGAAGTTGCCCTATATACGCATCCGACCAGTTGAGACCTATGCTTGCGTTGAACGGCAGCGACATGGACAGCGCTTCTGAAAATCCATCAAATCTATGCTGCAAGTCGTTCAGCGAAATTGGTTCGGCAGATCCAAATGAACCGCAAAATAAAGACATGACCACAATCAAAATACAAGTTTTCTTTTTCATACACTCTTCTTCACTATGAATCCAGTCCTTCAAAACAAATATTTCGCGCCACTCCGCGCCGCTTTTAAAACAAAGGCTAGACATTTAAAAATATATCATGGTATGATATAAAAAACAATTGATTTAAGGGGAAAAGAGCGTTTTAGCCCATTTCCCTCCCAAGCCTTTTTCGAAACAAATTGAGTTTTACGAGTTTTGAAACATGTTCACATGCTGGTTTTATGGAAGAATAGAGATTGGACACTACAAAAGCAGGACGCGCATATAAGGCGGCGTTCGGGATCAAAGACGGTTTGACAGGGAGGAGGAGCGTATGATACGCCCTGTTCAGCGCAAAGACGCCCGTACGCTCGGCGAAATTTACAATTACTATATCACGCGGACGGTTGTCTCGTTTGAGGAACACATGCTTGAGACGCGGGATATGGAAGAGCGGATTCAGACGATTTCCGCATCGTACCCGTGGCTGGTGTGGGAGCGTGACGGCGATGTGTTGGGTTACGCCTATATCAACACGTTCAAGGAGCGTTTCGCCTACCGTTTTTCCGTGGAAGACACGATCTACTTGAAACACGGCTGCGAAGGACGCGGTATCGGGAAAAAATTGCTCGCCGCCCTTCTTGATGAGGTGAAAAAGATGGACATCCACGCTGTTGTTTCCTGCATCACCATACCCAATGAACGAAGCGTCGGCTTGCATGAAAAATTCGGCTTTATCAAGGTAGGACACTTCCGTGAAATCGGTTTTAAGCTCAACCAATGGCTTGATGTGGGTTTTTGGGAATTACTGTTGTGAGAGTGTTGCATCGCGTATGCGGAACGGCAACCGCAAAACCGGCAGGTCTAGCCGCAAAGGAACGCTGATACAGACATCTATCAAAGCGGACTGTGTCGATTTTGCATTTTAAAAATACCTGAAAAGTCAAAAATGTTGCGCTGGTGTATGCGCTCTCGCCGGTACTGTTGATACCGGACTATTCCCAATTATAAGAGGTGCCGCCATATGTCGTTATCTGTGCGTTCTATTGATGAACGTGTGTCGCGGTATTCCATGCCGTCTCGGCAATCCGTGCCGAAATTCTTTTTTACCTGTTTGCTGAACAGCGCACTCAGAAAAGCTGGATGCGCCTGCATCGGAAAAATGTTCTATAATTTTTTTTTCACCCAGTACAAAGGCGCGTTGTTGCGGAACATTCCAGTCGTCAACGTTGAACACCCGCTGGATGAAGAGATTCCGTTCCTTCCTCAAAAGGTGAATATCTATCTTGGTTTCTTCTCTTTCTGGATTCGTACCGCCAGTTTTCTCAACCGCATCTATCCGGATCGGAAAGAGTGCGCCGCCGATTTTATCGCTTCCATAGGAAGACTCTACAAGGCCGCCGCCGAAGTGTATGCCGCGTGTTTTTCCACGACCAAACGTCCGCATTACCTCGGCACGTTCCGCTTCGTGCTGATCCACGCTTTTGATCCGCATCTCATGTGCATACCAAGCCTGCATGTCATGCTGGTTATACGTACCTATACCGCATTCGCCAGTATTATACGGACATCGGGCGACAGCGAAATGTATGCGCGACAAGCCGCGGAACTCAGGCGATGCGCACTCGCCATTACGGAATCCGTGCTGTATGTAAAGCAACACAGCGTCAACTGTGTGTCCGCCGCGATGTACGCCATGACCCGCTTCGATCCGCAACTGTTCACGGAGAAGGATGCGGAAGCCTTTGCCGGGGATCTTTTCACGGACAACACCGTGCCGTCTGCCGTGGCTGGCCGCATCAGGGAGCATATTCTTTCACTGTACCGGCGTTTCCTTGCCCAAGGGGAATCGTCCGCAGATTGGACGGAGCCGTTACTGGCATTTCTGGAGGAGCGAAAAACCTGAGTCGCCGTTCTGGTACGTAAAGCGTTGTGAGACGGTATGAAGGCGAAGCTTTTGGCATATCCGAAGCGGGCGTTTTAAATGAGAGAGAATGGGGTCGGGGCTATGACTAGGGCGTGTTCACACAACGCACAGCGATACAAATACAAGCGGGATAGATACGGGCAGGCTTGTCATAGCGGGCGCGAATCCCTCGAAATCCCTTGGCCGTCGGAAAAACCTTCCCGCCTCTTTCCGCCTTTTATAGAGCTCCGCGCGAAACGCCATTTCGCCGTTATATTCCCGCCGATAAACCCGGTTCCGTTTCGCCGGTACCACCGGAGTATATCCCGACTCCCATGCAGTAACCTGTGTCCGCCCGTCTTCATACGTCCTATCCGTCAACGGAGTCACCGCATACTCCCGTGTTCCGACCGCGTCCGGCGCGTTGCCTCCCGAAGGCGGACGGCCTTCCATCCCCCGCCGTTATCGTTCGTATATCTTCGTGTCCCGTCCTCCCCGACTCTTTCCTATCCCTCCGCCATCCTTTTTTTCCGCTCCATGCGCGTCAGGGTGTATACCGCACAAGGGGAACGCGGCGTTTGCGGCCAATATGGAGGATGTTCTTGAGGCGTATTGCCGGCCATACAACGAGGAACGGCCGGTTCAAGTATTGGGAGGGGAACGGGATTCATTGCCGTTGAATGAAAAACATAGTAGACGAGAGGGCAGCGAGTATGTGCGCAGGGGGACCTGCGGTGTCTTTATGTTTGCGCGTCCCGACAAAGTACCAGAGAGGACTGGGCGCGGGAAGTAAAGAGCATAGTCAGTGAACAGTATGCTCATGCGAAAAAGGTAGTGGTGGTGATGGACAACTTGAATACGCATACCGTTTCATCGCCGTATGAGGCGTTTCCCTCGGAGGGAAGCATTTGATATAGCGCGGAAACTGGAAATCCATTACACGTCCAAGCACGGCAGGTTGGCTTAACAGAGTGGAGATAGAATTAAGCGCCATGACCAGCCAATGTTTAGACCGGCGGATTGGCAGCCTAAATAAAATAGGTAATCCCTCGGCTTTGCCGGTGGGACTCACAGAGTTTGACATTTCCGGGAGTATAAAATAACCTCCTATCAGTGAACCTGCTCAAAGTTCCAAGAAAGGTTCGATTGTCTATCTTGACATGTCCGCGCCGTTTCGGCGGCAATCCCTCTATCTCTTGATATTGTTCTTCTGTAAGTTCCATACTTATATCTGCTTTTTCTTCTCTTTCCTTTAGTGTGAACACGCCCTAGTACCTATTGATTTTGGATTCTCACCAAATGAAGCAATAGCTATCGCTTCACTTTTATCAACAACGACTCTAAGATATTTACCGTCTAGTTTCCCACCGCTATTCAGAAAAAAGGGACACGACACCTCGCCTCGCCGAGCTTCACGCATTATAAAAAACCGCGATGATACGGTTTATTTCCCCACGCAAAACGAACTAAACATGACTTCAAGAATATCCGCAGTGGACACCTCGCCGGTAATCTCGCCAAGACAGTCGACCGCTTCCTTAAGCGAAGGCGCGATAATATCAAGCGCCTTTCCTTTATCCGCCATATCCAGCGCGTCCGCGACCTGTTCCACGGCTCTATCGACGAGCGCCTTCTGCCTCGCCGAAGCCACTCCTATTCGCCCGCTCTCCATACCTGCGTTCCGCTCCACAAGTGCTTCTGCAATCCGCGCCGAGAGGCGCAGGACGCCTTCTCCGGTTTTGGCGCTGACGCGCTCCGCGCGGGCAGGCGTCTCCGTCATTTCCCGTGCAACATCGCCCTTATTCCACACCATAACAAGGGGCTTGCCGGCAATTTCTTTGGAATGAAGAAATTGTTTGTCCTCATCGACAAGTCCAACCGTACCATCTACTATATACAATACCACATCGGCGCGTTTTATCAACTCAATGCTGCGCTCTACGCCGGTTCTTTCTACGATGTCGCTTGAATCCCGAATGCCCGCAGTATCGGCAAGCCTGACCGGTATGCCTTCAACTGCGATCCACGCCTCAAGCCAATCACGAGTGGTGCCGGGCGATTCAGCGACGATTGCGCGATCTTCCTTGACGAGCCTGTTGAAAAGGCTGGACTTGCCGGCGTTTGGTCTTCCGGCAATGACCGCAAGAGCGCCTTCCTGATACAGACTTTCTATACGGAATGACGCGGCCAATTCCCGCAATTCCGCGAGCGCCTCCCGCGCTAATTCCCGTTTCGGCAGCATACCGGAGCGTTCATCCGCATCCGCTTCCGCATATTCATCTTCGGAGTAATCAAGAAACAGTTCCGCGCCCGCCAGCACGCGCACCAGTTTCTCTTTAACGGCGCGAATCTCCGCTTCCAAGTCGCCGGAAAGTCGGCGAACCGCGCCGGCACGAGCTTTGCCGGTTTTCGCGGACACTATTTCCATGACGGATTCGGCTCGAGTGAGGTCCAACTTGCCGTTCATAAACGCCCGAAACGTGAATTCACCGGGAAGCGCGTCCCGAAACCCCGCCTCGTGAAGCGCCTTCAACACGGCTTGCACGGCCGCGTATCCGCCGTGGCAGGAAATATCCGCGCCGTCCTCGCCTGTATAGGATTTTGGGGCGCGGTACACCGAAACCAGCGTTTCATCAAGGCGGCTACGGTCTTTGCCGAGCATCCAGCCGTACACAATCGTATTGCCAGCAACGGTTTTCAGTTTTCCCGGCGCGGAAAAACGCTCCGCGAGCAGTTCCACGGCGTTTTTACCCGATGTCCGTATAACGGCGAGGGCGCTCTGACCCGGCGGCGTCGCCAATGCCGCTATGGGCGAATCGTCTCCGTAAAAGATCACGGCTCCCTCTTAAAGAACGACTCGGCTTCGCCGGTTCCGGGTTTTGTCATTATCGTAGAGGCCTCGCCTATTTCTACTATGCGTCCTTCTGCCATGACCGCTATTCTGTCGCCTAGCATTGCGGCTTCTTCCCTGTCGTGGGTAACGAAGACGCAGGGAATGCGGGAAGCGCGGCGTATCTCCAGAAATTCCTTCCACAACTCGCGGCGCAAGCGCGGATCCAGACTGGAAAACGGCTCGTCCATGAGGAGCGCCTGCGGCGATGCGACAAGTGCGCGGGCAATGGCGACTCGTTGCCGCTCGCCGCCCGAAAGGGTATGTATTTTCCTTCCGGCGAAAGAAGCCGGAAGATGCACTATCCGCAAAGTCTCTTCCACAACGCGGCGGCGCGTGTCTCTTGACGCGCCCTTGATGCGAAGGCTGTAGTCTATATTTTTTCCAACATTCATTGTTGGGAAGAGCGCTAAATCCTGAAAAACCATTGCGATATTTCGTTTCCACGGCGGCAGATTCGTTACATCCCGCCCGCCGCTCACAATAGAGCCGGAGTCGGCGTAAAGCAGTCCGGCAATGAGATTCAGCGTTGTCGTTTTCCCGCAGCCCGAATGTCCGACCAAGGCTAGGGTTTCCCCTTCTTCAACCGAGAAATCAAGCCGTATCGTAGTATGCGGATAGGTTTTGATGATGTCGCGTATTTCAAGGCTCATAATTATTAACCGCAAGTATATCAAGAAACCGTCCCATATGCCAGATGCGGCGGGAACGTAAAATATAACGGAAGAAGTCGCGTACCAAACCAGTCATAACCAGCTTGAGATGCTTGTACATCGCTACTTATGGAAATATAGATTAACAGTCCGTTCTAACGTATTATATTTTAACTGTTTAATACCGATATTAAGGGTATAATTGTGAAATTTCATTCTTTTGAAAAAGGAGATCATTTTATGCGTTTAACAACCAAATATAATGACATGGACAAGAACGACCGGCGCTCGTCTCATGCGATACTCGATCTTGAGACGCGAAGGCTGAAAGCTATGAAGATCGAGCGGTTGCTGGGTCTGGAAGAAA
>JAITAW010000018.1 GCA_031283905.1 Treponema sp.
AAACCCCATTGGGTTTGCTATGGCAAAGCCTGTGTTCTCTTACATTGTCGAAGATGTGGCGGGGAAAACGCAGACAAGCGCGCGTATACTAATTTCAACTAACGCAGATATGAGCAAGCCACTCTTTGACTCCGGGTTTTCTGCTGAAATCAACAGCCTCGCCTATTCTACTTGTATCACGCTGAAATCCCGCACCCGTTATTATTGGACGGTTTCGGTAAAGACCAATGCAGGAGAAGAAGGCACAAGCGAAATCAATTGGTTTGAAACGGCGAAAATGGATGAACCTTGGCAGGCGAAGTGGATTACCTGCGATTCTTCCGATACCCGGCATCCGGTATTCTCAAAGCAAATCGATCCGTCCGGCATCAAGGAAGCGCGGTTGTATATTTGTGGACTCGGGTTGTACGAGGCGTATATTAATGGCAAAAAAGTCTCGGATGAGTATTTGACACCTTACTGCAATAACTACGAAAAGTGGCTTCAATATCAGACATATGACGTGACGGAGCCGGTTCAAAACGGCGGGGATTTAGAAGTTTTACTCGGTAACGGCTGGTACAAGGGCAGGTATAGCTTTGATCCGCGCATAAATTCAAATGCATACTATGGAACAACCTGGAAGTTAATCGCCGAGCTTCATATCACACACACGAATGGAAGCCACGAAGTCGTATGCACGGACGAATCATGGAAAGTGTCGCGCAGTAAAATTACCACTTCCTCTATCTATGATGGTGAGCATTTTGACGCGCTGCTTCCTGATGACAGCCCTGTGGTGGCTACTCTTTGTGGTGAACCGCTTGCACCGTTACAGGCGCGTCTTTCCACTCCCGTGCGGGTACGCGAAGAACTGCCCGCGGCCGAAGTGATACATACCCCGCTGGGCGAAACCGTTGTTGATGTTGGGCAGAATATGGCGGGAATTTTCCGTTTGCACATAAACGAGCCAAAAGGCGCGGCCATCCGCTTACTATTTGGAGAGATCTTGCAGGGTGGCAATTTCTATAACGGCAATCTGCGTACAGCCAAAGCCGAATACGTCTATGTTTCCAACGGGAAGGAACACGAGATTGTTCCGCATTTTACATTCTTTGGCTATCGTTATGTCAAGGTTGAGGGCGTAAGAGATTTAAAAAAAGAAGATTTTACGGGCTTGCCGCTTCATTCTGAAATCCTGAAAACAGGAACGCTTAACACCGGGTCCGCGCTGGTGAACCGTTTGATACAAAATGTGGAATGGGGGCAGAGGGGCAACTTTATCGATATTCCCACTGATTGTCCTCAACGTGACGAGCGTATGGGCTTTACTGGAGACGCGCAGGTCTTTTGCGCAACCGCGGCCTATCAGACGGACTGTTTCGCTTTTTTCACGAAGTATCTGCATGATTTAATTACCGAGCAGCAAGACTTGGACGGCGCCGTCCCCGATGTGATTCCGTCTGTGGGTATCCGCGATTCTTGCGCCGCGTGGGCGGATGCCGCCTGTATTATTCCATGGACAATGTATCTGTTCTACGGTGACAAATCTGTCTTGGCGGAACAATTTGACAGTATGAAAGCGTGGGTTGATTACGTAACCCACGTTGACGGCGGCAATCACGGCTGGCGCCATACTGTTCAAAACGGCGACTGGCTCGCCCTTGACAATGTGAAAGACGGCGTAAGTGCGACAGCGGGCGCGACGGACACCGGCTTTATTGCAGGCGTTTATTACGCGATCAGCGCCGCCTTGGTTTCCAAAGCCGCCGATGTTTTAGGGTATTCGGCGGATACCGAAAAATATAAGTCGCTCCACCGGCAAATCGTTCAAGATGTTCGCGACGAATATTTTTCTCCAAATGGCCGTTGCTGTATCAATACGCAAACGGCGCTGGTTATGACGCTTTATTATCATCTTCTTGACGACAATGAGCGCGTAAAAGACGCGCTGCACAAGAAATTCAAAGAAAGCGGCAACAAACTTCAAACGGGCTTTCTTGGCACGCCGATACTCTGCAACTGCCTTTCAGAAAATGGCATGAGCGATTTGGCGTATGAACTTCTACTGAATGAAGATTATCCTGGCTGGCTCTATGAGGTCAAACTCGGTGCAACGACCGTCTGGGAACGGTGGAATAGCTTGCTGCCGGACGGGAGCATTTCATCAACGGGGATGAATAGTTTTAACCACTACGCTTTCGGGTCTGTCGTCGAGTGGATGTACCGGTACTGCGCGGGAATACACCCACTTGCGGAGTATCCGGGATTCAGAAAAGTCCGGTTAAAGCCCGAACCTAATTATCAGTTAAAACATCTTGAGGCGGAGTATCACTCCGCTGCCGGAACATACAAATCGGCATGGAAGGTGATTGATGAAAACCATGTTGAATTGTGGTTCACCGTTCCGTTTAACTGCTCGGCGGAGCTTATATTGCCCTATGCACCCGACGAAGAACCTAAGGTTTTAGCGCCGGGAGAGTATCATTTTGCTTACCAAACGACAAAACCGCTTCGTACCATTTTGAGTACCAATGATACCATAGAGGCGTTGCTGGAAAATCCGAAAGCAAGGGTAATCATGATAAAGACATTGCCGGGATCCGACCAAGTGCCGCTTAAAATGCAAAAGCTCCCTTTCAGGCAGCTTTTTGAGCAATTCGGTCATCCGAATGCGGCGGCGATTTTGGAAGAACTTGACCTTAAACTATCGGCAATCGGGGCATGGGATACAAATACGCAGGGAGGAAAATCCAAATGAAAAAGCAGGTGTTTAATCCTTTTCTGCCATTGCATGAGTGTATTCCCGACGGAGAGCCGCATGTATTTGATGACCGGATATACCTTTTCGGCTCCCACGACAAGGAAGGGGGCAAGGAATACTGTGAACTGGATTATGCGTTTTATTCCGCGCCGCTGAACGATCTGTCCGATTGGTGTTGTGATGGAATTTCATATTCCTCGGAACAGGACCCGGATTACACGGAAAGCCAAAAATATATGTACGCCCCCGATGTGGTCATGGGTAATGACGGGCGCTATTATCTCTACTATTCTTTGCAAACTTCTCAAGCGCATAATCAACCCCTTAGCGTTGCGGTATGCGACACTCCCGCAGGAAAGTATGAATTCTACGGTCATGTACAAAATCCTGACGGAACACCATTTCGTCGTTTCCTGATGAGCGACCCCGGCCTTATTAACGATGGAGGTATTATCCGACTCTATTACGGCTGGTCCCTATCCAGTACGGCAGGTAAAGCCCACCTGGGCGAAGAAGCGCAAATTCCAGAACAGTACCGGCAGTTCCAGACTGTCAACCCCCAGGAAGCTTTGATACAGGCACAGATGATGCTTTTCAAGAAGACTAGGGAAGAAATTACAAGCGAAACACAAGGTGTCATGGGAGCGAATACAGCAGTACTTGCCGGTGATATGCTCACCGTCATTGAAGGCCCTGTCCGCATTGTACCCGGCGAGTACGAAGCAAAGGGAACGTCCTTTGAAGGTCACGCTTTTTACGAGGCAAGCTCCATACGCAAAATCGGTGGCATCTATTATTTTATTTACTCATCGGAATTGAGCAACGAACTGTGTTACGCCACCAGCCCGTACCCTGACCGGGATTTTGTTTTCCGCGGTACAATCATCTCTAACGGCGATGTGGGCTATAAGAGCAGAAAACCGGAAGACCGACTCAACATGACCGCCAATAATCACGGCAGCATTGAATGTATCAACGGCAAGTGGTACGTCTTCTACCATCGGCAGACCCACAATTCTACTTACAGCCGTCAGGCCTGCGCTGAGCCCATCATCATAGAGAATGATGGGTTCATTCCCCAAGTTGAGGTTACTTCCTGCGGTCTAAACGGCGGCCCCCTGCTTGTGGTGGGCGAGTATCCCGCCGTTATAGCCTGCAATATCACCAATGGCCGTATGCCTCACATCACCAACCGGATTGTCAACGCCGATATTCCGTTTGCAACGCACGGCGCAAATCCGGTAAACAGCCAGACCGAGCGGTATATAACCAATATCAAAACGGGAACCATGATGGGGTTTAAAT
>JAITAW010000079.1 GCA_031283905.1 Treponema sp.
GCCCGTATTTCGCCGGACATACTATATGATATATCAACACCGATACTTTGTGTGCCTTGTGTATATATTCTCTCTTTATTTCATTATATCTTCTTTCGCTTCCTTCCTTAACCGCCAAAAAGAGCCCGGGGTATTAAATCCCCAAAGATTGAAAAAAAGGATGCCGCTCCATTGGCCTTTGGGTTTGCGCTCTCTGCGGCGGCTCATTCGCAGATATGACGATAGCCCCCCCGCCGGAGGACAGTTTTAGAATGAAGCGAAATGCCGCTCCCACGGAGGAACGACTCAAATTTCAATTATAGCCAAGGCAGGAGAGATACCCCCCCCCCCCCCCGGACAACGAGAAAATGGTAAAGTCGTTCTGGGTTGCGGCGAATTTGCCGGCGGCCTCTTCAAATAAATCGATCAAATCCGGCGCAAAATGCGTTCCTTTTCCCGCTATAATGAGCTTCACGGCTTTGTCATGGGTAAGGGCTTTTTTGTAAGGACGTTTGGATGTAATGGCATCGTACACATCGGCGATTGCCAACAGACGTCCAAGCAGGGGGATGCTTTCTCCGGAAAGGCCTTTGGGATAACCGGTACCATCCCACCACTCATGGTGGGTTCCGGCGAAAATCTTCGCATATTCAAGAAAATCACAGGCGGAAGACTTCGCTTCAATTTTTTCAATAACCTCCACGCCGAGTGTAGTATGCCGCTTCATTATTTCGAATTCTTCTTCATTAAGCGCGGTGTTCTTTTGCAGTACACTATCGCTGATGCCTATTTTACCAATGTCGTGCAGTTGGGAAGACAGGAGCAGGAGGTCGACATCCCAATGTTGGGTTATATCCTCATACAGTTTCCGCTCTATCAAGCCGTTGATCAAAATTTTCAGGTACGCCTGTACCCGCTCATTATGGCCGCCGGTAACATCGTCTCTACAGTCGACAATGTTAGACATGGTTTTCAGTACGGCGTTTTGAAGTTCAACCACGGTTTTTGTCTTTTCGGCGACCAAGTTTTGCAGGTTGTCGTTAAATTCCCGCAATTCTTTCCCTTGCTTTTCAAGAATTTCTTGCTGGGAATTCACCAGAATATGCACCTCAACGCGCTTGCGGAGAATGAACGGGGAGAATGGTTTTGAAATATAATCAATCGCGCCGAGAGTCAGGCCTTTTACTTCGTCTTCAATCGCGCTCTTTCCAGTCAGAAAGATTACGGGGATTTTCAGGGTATCGGGATTCTCTTTCAACAACTTGATGGCTTCATAACCATCCATATCCGGCATATCAATATCAAGCAGGATAAGGACCGGTTTATTACGTTCGAGCAGTTCAAACATTTTTTTTGCCGATGGCACGGTAAACACATTGTAAAGCGACATTAAAGCGTTCTTGCCGATTTTGAGGTTTGCTATACTGTCATCAACAATCATAATGGTCTTTCTATCGTCCATAGTTGATCCCGGTTTTTGACATGCTTTTTTTTAATCCCTTTGGGTTTAATTCCCCGCCACAGAGCGGCGGGGATTCTTTATTTGCCTGCTGAACTTTTTTAAGCCGCCGCCCTATAAGCACGTTTTGAAAAGTAACTACTATTATACACCTTCACATAAATTAGTAAAGTAGTTTGTAAGGTTCGTTTTGTAAGGAAATTATGTAAAGCACCGCCAATTTCACCGCCGCAGGGCGCGAATAAAAATTCTAATGCTGACGCGCCTAGCCAATGCCTTCTGAATAAACTACCCCGCCCGTTACGGCGTACCAAGAGCGGCGCCCCATTCCCCATTCAGACGATTTATGCCATAATAAGAAACCATGCAAAAAAAACAGTTGATCATACTCGGCGCGGGGATTATGCAAGGACCCGCAATCAGAGCCGCGAAAAGACTGGGGCTTGAAGCCATTGTGGTGGACGGCGACCAAAACGCCCCTTGTGTACAGGAGGCGGATCGTTTTGAGAACATCGATCTTAAAGACAAGGAAGGCATAGAAGCCTTTGCGCGTTCTTTGAGCCCGCGCGGCGTGCTTGCGGGCATTATGACCGCAGGCACGGACTTTTCGGCTTCGGTCGCATGGGTCGCGGAACGGCTGGGGCTTCCCGGTTTGTCTTATGAGGCGGCGGTGAACGCATCTGACAAAGAGCGTATGCGATCCTGTTTCAAACGGGACGGCGTTCCCTCTCCGGCGTTCACAACGCTGTTCGCCGCGCCGTCCGTTGGCTGGAGAGCGCCCTTTCCCTTTCCGGTTGTGGTGAAGCCGGTTGACAACATGGGCGCGCGGGGTTGCCGCCGCGCGGACACGGTTGAAGACTTGCAAGAGGCGATTCGTGACGCGCTTCCTTTCTCCCGTTCAAATAAAGTTATAATAGAAGAATATATGGAAGGTCCCGAATTTTCTGTTGACGCTATTGTATGTGGGGGAAAAATCACCATAGCCGGACTTGCCGATAGACACATTGTGTTCCCGCCGTACTTTATTGAAATGGGACACACCATGCCCACGCATATCGATTCGGAAACGGCTGAAAAACTGCTCTCCGTATTCAAGGCGGGCGTCCGCAGTCTCGGCATCACCAACGGCGCCGCAAAAGGGGATGTCAAGCTCACGTCCAAAGGGCCCATGATAGGCGAAATAGCGGCGCGGCTTTCAGGCGGCTACATGTCGGGCTGGACATACCCTTACGCGGCGGGAGTTGAGCTTACCCGCGCCGCCATAGGGATCGCCATAGGGGAGGATCCCGCAGTTGTCGCCGCCTCCCTCATACCTTCGCGGAATTGGGCGGCGGCCGAGCGGGCGTTTATCTCCATACCGGGCGTAGTCCGCTACATAGCGGGTGCCGGCGCCGCTAAAGCGACTCCCTATGTACGGGACATTTTCCTGCGTGTAAAACCGGGCGATGCGGCGCGTTTTCCGGTGAACAACGTAAGCAAGTCCGGCAACGTTATAGCCGCGGCGCCCGCCCGCGCGGAAGCCGTCCGCGCCGCTGAAACGGCGGCCCGTTTATTGCTCGTGCGGCTGGAAACGCCTAACGGGGCAACGGCTTCTTTTCTGAAAAACGGCGGAACGCCGGGCGTTTTTCCGCCGTCCGCCTACACGGTTTCCTCTGAAATACAAAATCTGATCGGGAAACTGCCTCCGGGGATTGAAGAAACCGCAGTATATTCCTATAATGAAGAAATTTTGGAAAAGAACGCCGGTCAAGCCCTTTCTATTATAGCGTTTCCTGAATTTGAAACGGCGGAATATACGGACTGGCTGGGAAGAACCGCGCAGGAAAGTTTGGAAGCGGTCAGAACGCTTACCGGTCTCTCGCTTCCGGTGAAGAGGGCGGACGGCGCTTGTTCCGGTATGGCTTTGGGGCGCGGTTTTTGGAAGGCGCTTATACGAGGCGGCTATCAGGGAGCGGTTTATCTGATAGATTCTTTGACGTCAAGGGGCTGATATGGTAAAAAGGGTGAATATCATACCAATATGTTGCTTTTTTTTCTATCTTTTCCTCATGCTGTCGCCCGTTGCGGCCCAGCGCCAAGATAAAACGCTTTTTTTACAAGATGCCCTCAATGTTCTGCCCGAATTCCAATGGGATCCCTTTCTACAAACCGGAACTTTTTACAGTTCTGGACATTACGCCAGTTTTCATGTGGGGCTTAAAGGAGAAAGCTGTTTCTCGCTGATTGACGGTTATGAGGTCATCAACGCGCCTTCGCCGTATATGGAAAACGGAGCGCTCCGTTTTCCCGAAAGCTTCATCATATCGCTCAAAAATGCCATTGACGCCGAGATCAAGAACGATTTGAAGCCGTTCAAGGTGGCGGTAATCATCATTGATCCTGGTCATGGAGGCAGAGATACCGGCGCCTCAGCCGTACAGACCATCAAAGGGAAAAAGGTTTCCCTGAAGGAAAAAGACATCGTGCTTACCGTAGCGCTCGATCTGCGAGATAGGCTTGTCAAACGGTATCCCGGCAAGAAGATACTTATGACGCGCACCGTCGATGTTACATTGGCGCTAGAAGAGCGGGCATCTTTTGCGAATGGGATAAAAATTGAAGAAAACGAAGCCATCATCTTCATCTCTATCCATTGTAATTCGGAATTGAACGCCAGCCTCAAGAAAAATCCGGCGCATGGATACGAAATATGGTACCTTCCCCCCAAGGTGCGGAGAGAAATCATTGAAAAAGACAGCTTTAACGGGAGCGAAGAAGTCAGAAGCATTCTCAACACCTTGAAAGAAGAAGAATTCACCTACGAAAGCAAGTTGCTCGCCGCATCCCTTCTTGCGCGGCTTGATGAATTCATCGCGCCGGCAAGTCCTTCACGCGGTATAAAAGAAGAGCAGTGGTACGTGGTGAAAAGAACCAACATGCCTTCGGTGCTGATAGAACTCGGCTTTATAAGCAACCCCTCAGACGCGGCGCTGTTGTTTGAGAAGCAATCCTTTGAAAAATATACTAAAGCCCTTTTCGAAGGGTTGGTTGATTTTGTAACACTTTACGAAAAACCGGGAGGCTTTAGCATCACAGAATGAAACCTATTTCCTCTTTTTCCATTGCGATCCGCTTCTTTACTGGCAAGCATATGCGGCTTTTGTACCTTATCATTCTCAGCATTCTCAGCGTAGCCGCGCTCAAAAACGCGGCGGACTCCGATACAATCCGGCGCACCTTTGTCTTTTATAATATGAAAGATTATACTCCTCAAGCTGAGGAACACATGTTGCTGCGCTCGCGTTCCGAAGAAGCGTCTCTCACACGATACGTGGAAGAGACGCTTTTTGGACCGCGCAACCCGGAATCGGCGCCGCTTTTTCCTAGAGGAACAAAATTGCTATCGCTCTTTTATAGAGACGGCGTCGTCTACATCGATCTTTCCGAAGCCGCGGCGCTTCCGGTCGTCATTGAAAACATCAGGGCTGTACCGGTAGAAGGCGGTGTAAAACGAGGGTTTTCAACATTCAGGAAAAGTCTTGCAAGAAACTTTCCTTTTGTAAAAGAAATCAAATTTTTTATTGAAGGGTATTCGATAGATTTTTGATAAATTTCGCACAAAAGACATTGACAATTTTAGCAAATAGCGTATAATAGAGGAAAATCACTTATTCAAGATTTTTGAAAATCAAAGGAGTTATGGATGAAACGGATATTCATTCTTTCGATCATTTCACTGTTGGCAATAGGCTCTCTTCTTGCAAAGGAAGATGTCTTAATTGACTTTACCAAGCTTGTAGCCGAAACATCGGCGGAGGATAATAATGGCGTAACGGCGCTCAATGAGGCGACTACCATTGATACTTCCAACTACAGCGCCAGCAACTACACGGACGAGCAGAAAGCTCTTATGAAGACTTCGCTTGCGATTGAAAACTGGCTGGTAAAGATTTCAAGTTCTTCCGCAACCATTCAAAATCAGAGTGTGAGCAAGAGCAAAGAGGCAGCCTCAAACGCATACGGAACAGTGCTGGGCGTTCGCGCGCGCTTTCCGAATGCAAACTGGAATACGGTAGTTACCATTAAACCGCCGTTTGAAATTCCCGCGTATGAACCGCCGACTGAAGGAAGCGAAGCCGCCTCTAAATTTGAAGGCGGATTTGGCGTAATCAAAAACGTGGGAACCATCAAGTCCGTAGCGGTTAATGTATACGGTCTTAACTATTCCTACGCGCTCTACCTTATTCTTATTGACGGCAATGGGAAAGAGATTCCGATTAACCTCGGTTCACTCAATTTTCAGGGGTGGGGTGAGCTTCGTTGGGATAATCCTCGTTATGCTCAAGATGTACGGGATCGCCAGCTTGCTTCCACACCTGTCTATCCTCAAGAGGCAAGTTTACTCAAATTTGGCGAATTCCGGGTTATTAAGACCGGAGATCAGCCCGGCGGTGATTTCATCACCTATTTCAAAGATGTTAAAGTCATCTACGATCAGGCCGTTCTTGAGGAAGACCGTGACATTAACGATGAGTCCGTCTGGCAGATTCAGACCGATCGTGAGAACGCGAAGAATAAGGCGGAGCAAGCTAATCAGTCCAACAGTCTCTATTTGCAAGCTGCTGACAAGAAAAGGCAAGCCGCTGAATCCTTCGATGCTCAGCAAGAGGAAGAACCTGCTGCTGAAGAATAAGCGCATCGCTTAACCAGCAAAAAGTAAAAAAGGCTGCCTAATAGGCAGCCTTTTTTTAATCCCTTTCGGGTTTAATTCCCCGCCCCTTGGGGCGTAAAACTGGGGATGTGGAGGATTTGTTCCCCCCGCATGTGCAAAGATTTCAAGGAGAAATCTTCAATACCCCCTTGGGGCGGGTATTCTTTATTGTGATTGAATTGACATGGAACTACCTGACAAGAAGCAATTGCAAAACAGCTATATGCATTATGCGAATGTACGGTTAGCGACAGCCAAGGGTATTGAAGCGTGTTTGGAGAATATCCTCTCATTTCTTTCCCCCCGCCCTACGGTCAAGGGGCGGATCAAAGATTTTGACAGCTATTACAAAAAATACATTAAACTGCTAAAACAAAATCCTGACGGCACGGAAGTTCCGCTTATAACTGATATTATAGGTATCCGGGTGGTGTGTCCTTTTATGGTGAATCTCGGCGAAGTACAGCAGATTGTCGGCAAGCATTTCATGGTTATTGACACTGAAAAAAAGGGTTCCAACTATTCCTACAAGGAATTCGGGTATGAATCCATCCATCTTTTGATAAATATACCGCACGATATTGTAGAAAAATATAGTTATTCAGGCTGCGATGTCGCCGAAATCCAGATACGCACCATTTTGCAGGACGCATGGGCCGAAGTTGAACATGAACTCGTATACAAAGCGGAATTTACCCCATTTGACATGAGCATGAAACGAAAACTTGCGGCAATCAATGCAAGTCTCTCTCTTGCGGACACCATATTTCAGGAAATCAGGAACTACCAACAACAACTTCACGCGGAATCAAGCAAACGCCGTGAAGACTTTTTTAGCAAGCTGGAAGAGAATGTTGACACCTTCCTCTTTAGCGATGTCGAGCTTGCACCAGAAACAAAGGCGTATACCGTATGGGAGCAGAATAAAGACAATGCGACCATAGGCGATCTGTTGTTGAACGCGCTTTACGCGCATAACCGCAAGGATTTTGATACGGCAATCAAACAGTACACCAAAATCCTGTCCATGAACCCTAAAAACAACATTATTTCCATTATTTACAGCCACCGCGGCATGGCCAACTTTGCGCAATCTTGTTACGAAGACGCCGTTGTTGACTTCAACAAAGCGCTTGAATATGACGACAAAGCCTACAAAGCCGCATATTATCGCGGACTCGTGAAGCTGGTTCAGCGCAAATGGATTGAAGCGGTCGATGATTTCACGCTCTCGCTCAGCATCAACCCCTACCAACCCTTCTGTCTGTACCGCCGCGGACACGCCAGCTACCATAACGGCGATAAAATTCAGGCGCTCTCCGACTGCGAGGCAGCCCTTCTCCTGATGCCGGAATTTGAAGACGCCATGAAATTTAAACAATTTATCTTAAATAGAATAAATTTGGTATAAACAGAGTCTCATCAACCGCATTGCGCCCGCGACCACCAGACGTTTTCCTTCTATCTAAGAGGCATGAAGAAGGTTTTTTAGCCCATAGACACAAGAACGCGCTTTTTTATCCGCTTCCCACACCGCATCCACAGTAACAATACCCGTCCAGTCCCGTTGCAAAACAGCTTCCACAATACGCGCAATATCAAGAAAGCCGATTCTTTCTTCTAAGAACAGAGACGCCGCTTCCTCGTTCGCCGCGTTGTACGCCACCGGGTACAAGGCTCGCGCTTCTGCAACCCGATACGCGAGCGGGAGAAGGGGAAATTTCTTTTCATCCGGCGCTTCAAACTCCAAAGTTAAAGACGTCAAATCCAAACTATCAAAAGAAACCGCGCTTTTATTCGGGAAAAACAGCGCATCCTGAATGGGGCGGCGCATGTCGGGTTTTGACAGTTGGGCGTACATACTGCCATCTGAAAACCGTATCATGGAGTGAACAACGCTTTGGGGATGCACGATAACTTTCACCTTATCGGGCGGCACGGCAAACAGTTTCACGGCTTCGATTACCTCAAGCCCCTTGTTTGCCATACTTGCGGAATCAACAGTGATCTTCGCGCCCATTTTCCATGTGGGATGAGCGAGCGCGTCTTTCGGTGTTACCCGCGCGAGTTGCTCAGACGACAAGGCGCGGAACGGTCCTCCGGACGCGGTGAGTATGATCGAATCGAGTCGTTCCGCGCCGCCGGCATGAGCGCGTAAAAGCTGGAAAACAGCGGAATGCTCTGAATCAACGGGTATAATGGCGATGTTTTTTTCGCGGGCTTTCCTGAAAGTCACCTCGCCCGCCATAACGATAGTCTCCTTGTTGGCAAGAGCCAGGTCCATACCGGCATCAATCGCAGCCAATGAAGGCTCCAATCCGGCGGCTCCCGCGATGCCGTTTACGGCGAGACCGCAACCGGATTGCGCACACGCCTCTATCGCTCGCAACAGACCTTCGCGCCCCATGTAGTGAATCGCTTTCGGTGCGTTCTCGACATTGCCGGCAAGCGCGAGACGGGCGTTGGGGTATTTTTTACCGAGTCGCAACAAGGCTTCTCCATCGGTGTGCGCGGAAAAGAGAACCGGCTCGAAACAATCGGGATTTTTATGGATAACATCAAGAACGCTTTTGCCAATGGAACCTGTAGCACCAAGAATCGCTATCGCTTTCATATATTTGCAATCGTCCTATTATTTCACATTACGTGAAGAAGAACCAATACACCACAAAAAATACCGGCGCGGCAAGCGCGATTGAATCAATAGAATCCAACACGCCGCCACGTCCCGGAATGATGTAGCCTGAATCTTTCATATCCGCGCTCCGTTTCATAACCGATTCCGCCAAGTCTCCCAAAGAAGCGGTTACGCCGGTAACAAAACCAATAAAAATACCGGACGCTATCGCCGGAATCGCAGGATAACGCATAGACTCCAATATTTGCGGAAAAAACACAGCCACGCACAGGCCGATCAGCATTGAGGCGGCAAGACCGCCTACATAACCCGCTATGCTCTTGTTGGGGCTTGCTGGAATAATGCCCCGGTTGTTCTTGCCGAAAAGTAGGCCAAAAGCCCACGCCGCCGAATCGTTACTGATAACCATGAGGAGAAACACGATAATGACGAAGGCGGCGTATTGCCAGCGCGTCATGCGTATGATCCATGACATGAAAAACCCAGGATAAAGAAGCGTTGCAAAACCGGCCCCCATATATTCAAGGGCATATTTAAGCTTTGCTCCCTTGCAAAAAACTCTGGAAACAACGATCCAAATCGCGGCGAGTATCATAAGGCCGAACAGAAAATCTTCATTTATGTGAAAGCTGGAAAACAACGCCATTGCGCCGGGAATTAAACTTCCCAACACGACCGTCTCAACAAGGGGAATGTCCACGCCTTTTTTTCTAAAAAAAACTCCCAATTCAGCGGCGCCTATGGCGCAAAGTATAACGATTACCATGTTCATAACAAGGTGATTTTTATAAGGCAAAAGACCAACGATTACCACTAGAGGAACCGCCATACAAAACATCAAAAGCCGCTGTACCGTTTTATTCATGATGATTTCCCGATACGGATACGGCACGTACGCCGCCGTATCTGCGTTCTCGCTTTTGAAAATTTTCAATGGCTTCCGCAAGATCCGCATCGCTCCAGTCGGGCCACAGTTTTTCGGAAATGTAGTATTCCGCATACGCGGCTTCCCACAAAAGGAAATTACTCGTTCGGTATTCGCCCGCAGTCCTTATGATGAGATCCGGATCCGGAATATCAGGGTTGTCCAGATGATCCGCAATAACATTTTCGTTGATTTCAAGCGCGTTGCCGGATACGCCCGTAAGCGCCTTGTTCACGGCGCGGACAATCTCGTCCCTACCGCCGTAATTCAAGGCGAGGATCACCTGCATACCGGTAAACGCTTCGGTGTCCCTGCACACATCGACAATATCTTTGACGACATCAGGCGGAAGCCTCGACAGATCGCCGGTATGTCGCACTCTGATATGGTTTTCACGGCAAAAAGTAAACTCGGCTTTCAGATATTGCCGCACTAATCCCATAATAAAACCAACTTCCTCAGCCGTACGCTTCCAGTTTTCAGTAGAAAACACGTACAATGTCAAGAAGTCAATCCCCATGCCGCTCGCGGCTTTAACGATTTGCTTTGCGGCTTTAAGCCCTTCAAGATGACCCTGCGTACGCATAAATCCCCGCGCCCGAGCCCATCGGCCGTTTCCGTCCATTATAATACCGACATGCAAACCCATCAAACTTCCATTATTTCTTTTTCTTTTTCCGCCAGGATCGTATCAATATCCTCGATGTAGCTGCCGGTTAATTTTTGCAACTCATCGAACAACTTTTTTTCTTCATCTTTCGAAACTGCGGAGGCTTTAAGCTGTTTTTTAAGTTCATCGTTGCCGTCCCGCCTGATATTGCGTATTGACACACGACATTGCTCCGCCTGTGTCTTTGCGATTTTTGCGAGTTCCTTTCTCCGCTCTTCGGTAAGGGGCGGAATATTGATGCGAATGATCTTACCGTCACTGCTGGGGTTCAAAGACAACTCGGACGACCGGATAGCCTTCTCAATTTCGCCGACCAGCGCCTTATCCCACGGACTTATGACCACAAGCCGCGCTTCCGGCGTCGATATAGCGGCCACTTGATTGATGGGCTGCTTGTCGCCATAGGCGTCGACCCGTATTTTGTCAAACAAGACGGCGGAAGCCCGTCCGGTCCGAATGGCGGCAAACCCGTCTTTGAGAGACGCAATGGTCTTTTTCATTTTGTCTTCCGCATCCGCTATCACTGAATTCATAGACACCTCTTTTTCAGGCAATGCAAAGGCACGGCGACGGACGTTGACGACAAACGCCAATGGCGGCACCGGAAATTACGGCTCGAGTGGATCGCTTCATCACGCGCCCGCTCCCCATGCTCTACTCCTGACCTACTTTGAAATACACGTAGTCTGCTACGCAAACCTTTGCTCCGGTCTGTTTACCGAAGTTGTCAAGCGCCTGCGCCACCGTGATTTTTTCATCTTTGATGTAGCCTTGATCCAACATACAGATGGATTTAAGATACTTGTTGAGTTTACCTTTGAGAATGCCCTGCTTCTGCTGCTCGCTCTTTTCTTTGAGACCCTCATCGGCGTCTATCTGTTTGCGGAAGAGTTCTTCCTGTTCCTTAATAAACGCCTGATCGAGTTTCGCCTGATCGATCACTGCGGGCGTGAAAGCCGCGATGTGCATGGCGAGACTGTAGGCGAAGTTTTCCGCGTCTGCGTCCTTGAACACATCGCTCTTATCGGCTGACAGTTTCACCACAATACCAATGTTGCCATCCCCATGAATGTACCGTGTGAGGTACTCGTTGTCCGCAGCCACAATCCGTTTAAGGCGTTTAAGCGCCAAGTTCTCACGTATCTTGGTGGCAAGGTCCGTCACCAAAGCGCTTAATGCCTCGGTGGGAACATCTATGTCCTCTTCAAGAGCCTTGTCCGCGACAGCGCCGCCAAGCTCAATAAATTCAGGGTTGCGAGCTACAAAATCGGTTTCAGAAGCAATCTCCACGAGAACCGCTTTTTTGCCCTTTATTTTTACAAAAATCTTGCCTTCGTTGGTCGCGCGTTCCGCACGTTTTTCAACCGCCGCAAGCCCTTTCTCTTTAAGGAGTTTCTCAGCCGCCGCAAAATCGCCGTTTGTCTCTTCCAGGGCTTTCTTACACTCCATCGGGCCGGCTCCGGTTTTCTCCCGAAGCTTCTTTACTTCCGCCGCGCTTATTGCCATTTAATTATCTCCTATATATATTTTATCTACATCAACGGGAAATTCATCATCATCGTCCGTATCCGCGTCATTGCTCTTTACCGAAGCGGCAACGCCGGATTTATAGGCGTCAATGTCAACTTCGGTATCCTCTTCTTTGAGGGAAGCATCGGTTAAAATATCTTCCATGGCTTCATTACCGGCTTCTTCCAATATGCGCAAACCCACTTCGTTATCGGTCTCTATCACTGCGTTCGCTATGATCTGGGTGAACAGCGTAATGGCGCGGATCGCATCGTCATTGCCGGGAATAGGATAATCAATGCCTTCCGGGTTGCAATTCGTATCGACCACCGCCGCAATGGGAATACCCATACGCTGGGCTTCGGCAACCGCAATGGCTTCTTTCTTCGTGTCAACGATGAAAAGGATGCCGGGCAGCTCCTTCATTTCCTTAATGCCGCCCAAGTTCTTTTGAAGTTTCTCGCGTTCCTTGCTTAAAGCCGCAATTTCTTTTTTTGTGAGGTTCTCAAAGGTACCGTCCACTTCCATCTTTTCGAGTTTCTTTAGACGGCGCAACGACTCTTTAATGGTAACAAAATTGGTAAGCATACCGCCCAGCCACCGGTTGTTCACATAAAACATACCGCATCGTTCGGCTTCTTTCTGGATAGCCTGTTCGGCCTGTTTCTTGGTGCCGACAAACAACACCGTCTTGCCGGACTTGATGACTCTTCTGACCGCTTCATAGGCGCTTTTGATCGCCTGAATAGTTTTCTGTAGATCAATGATGTGAATTCCGTTCCGTTCCGCAAAAATGAACTTCTTCATTCGCGGATCCCAACGCCTCACTTGATGACCGAAATGCACTCCGGACTCAAGCAAACTTTTCATGGTAACTACTGCCACAAAATCCTCCTAACGTGTTCTTCAAAAGGGCGTTGTGCGCGCCCTTTTTCCTTCCCTATATCTCACCGTACGGTGGAAATTATGCGGATACTATCCGCAACCGGCTTCAAGATGCGGCTTTTGGACCGTTGTTTTGAAACGGCATTATACTATACCTAGTAATAGAAAAAAAAGCAAGGGGGCGCGTTGCCTCATGAAAAATGTTGGCGGAATTATAATAAGGACGCTCGAATGGCCGGATACCAAAGGAAATCCGCCGTTGGACTTTTAAGCAACAAACCAATCAAGGAACTGGCGGTCTTGCGGACGGTGAAGCGGTGAAACTCAAGCCGGAAAAAAACGTCCGGCGAACCGTGGGGGAAGCGGCTCTATAGCGGGGAGGCCGCAGCCTCCCCGCGTCTTATTTGGACGTTCTTCCGGTACAAGTGCGGTCGGAAACGAAGTTTCCGCGGATACCCGTCCCGCTTACGCGGCAACAGACGGACGCTATCGCCCGGCGTCCGGCCTTCCACATCGCGGAGGAAACCGCGGAAAAACTGAACACGATAAGCCCCGCACCCATAGACCGCCGCCTGAAAAAAGACCGGGACGCCCTCGGACCCAAGGGGAACAAATCCCGATACTGTGTCAAAACGCTGTTTCTCACGTCTTTAAGGGGTTGCGATTATGACAGAAACAGGCAAGGTTCTCCAGAGATCCGCAGCCTGCGGGGAACTACCCGGCCACATTCCGTAGTCCCCGGGTTAAACAATACCCTGCCTCCATCCCCCGTTTTATCGTGCCAAACGGATGTTCTACGATGCTCTTCCTCCGCTTGATTATCCCCTTGTCCGGTGAAAAGTCCTCCTCCGCCATAGGGACTTGATGACGCCGCCTCCGTTTTTCCTTCGCGCATGTGCAGAGGCAAGTTTTGCAGGCTTCCCGGCTGTAAAATACCCCCTGTCCGGCGGCTTTCTTAATAAAAAGACGGATACGGCGTTTTTCCCGTCGGACGCACGGCCAGGTTCCGCCCGGCTCTATAGACGCACCGTCCGTTGCGGCGCGCCGCCGGAACGGACGCCCCGGACTCCGGGGCCGGAACGCGGACGTCAAAATCCGTTCCCGCTCTATGCGGCGCGGTTCCATGAGCCATGCTCTCAACTATATCCTGTGCGCTGCCGTATCCCGCATCGGCAACAAC
>JAITAW010000118.1 GCA_031283905.1 Treponema sp.
GATTGGAAATATGTCTGGGATCGGTTAGGGCAAGATCCAGAACCGGTCTTTGTCGCTCGGAATCAAGGGCGCGTTTCAATTCGCTCTCGAAATTTACCTCTGACCGCTTAAAATTGGGAACCTGCGCATTGGCTATGTTGTTTGCAATCACATTCCGCCTGATGATACTCACATCCATGGTGCGATGAACGATGTCTAAGGTTTTTTCCAAATTAGTCATATAGTAATCCTCATAACTTTTATCGGCATGTTTATTATCTATCGGTATACTTAATTATAGGAATTTATCATATTATGAAAGTAAATGCAAGAGGGGCGGGGAAAATTCACAGCTTTATATACACCATCGCCTCCTTCCACCATATTTATACTTGACATTCTACTTACCATTCGGTATATTATTTGTATGGAGCAGGATACACGCACGATTATTTTGAGCGCGGCGCTGGAATTGTTTTCAAAACAGGGGTTTGAAACGGTTGGCGTCCAGACGATAGCGGATAAGGCGGAGCTTGCCAAGCCAAGTTTGTACTATTATTTTAAAAGCAAGCAAGGGCTTCTGGAAGCTATTGTCGCCGAACACGGCGCGGAATTATGTGCGGTCGTCAAAAAAGCGGCTGAATACCGGCATGAACTTGTGATGAATTTAACGTCGCTGTTTAATGAAACAATGAATTTTGCGCGTCGGGATACGGCTTTCTTCCGGCTCGCGCACAGCCTTTTTTCTTCCACTCCGGAGAGCGCGAGCTATGCGGTGGGCAGTCCGCTCCGTAGAGAGCTTGTTTCCATACTAAGGCGTCTTTTTACCCAAGCCTCAGCCGATCACGGGAATATGAAGGAGCGGGAATGGGTATACGCTGAAACGTTCTTTGGACTGCTGGACACATGGGCGGTTCTTATGATAAACGGAGAAGTCGAATTGGAAAATCAGTTACGATATCGTATTATCCACAACTATATGCACGGTATATTTTCTTAATATTTGAGGCCGTTCCAAAACGCGCTCTAGGGCGTTTTGGAACGGCCTCATTTTAGTGAAAACGCGGCTGTTAGGCCGTTTTTTAAGCTTTTTTAAAAGCTCAATATTTAAAAGCTCAATATAGGAGGTTTTTATGAACAATATGAGCAAAATGACGGACAGGTTTTTTTACCATATTTATCCGCTGGGGTTCTGCGGGTGTCCGGAAAAGAACGATTTTTCCTGTCCCGCCGGTCATGGACTGCGGGACATTGAAGCGCACATTCCGCATCTTCTGGCTATGGGAGTCAACGCCGTGTATATTGGCCCCTTGTTTGAATCCACTGCGCACGGCTACGATACGCTTGATTATTTTCATGTTGATCGCAGGCTCGGTAATAACGAAAGTTTGAAACGGCTGGTGCAAGCCTTCCATGACAACGGCATAATCATCGTGCTTGACGCAGTTTTGAACCATGCGGGACGGCATTTTTTCGCGTTCAAAGACCTTCTTGCGCATGGCGAGCGGTCTGCGTACCGCGACTGGTTCAGCAACGTACGGTTTAACGTCAAAAGCCCCTGCGGGGACAACTTCACCTATGACGGGTGGAACGGCCATTACAATCTTGTAAAATTCAACAGCCGGAATAGCGATGTGCGCGAACACCTCTTCGCTGCGGTAAAGTTTTGGATCGAGGAGTTCGGCATTGACGGACTGCGGCTTGACGCGGCGGATCAACTTACGCCTGAATTTATGGACGAACTTTCAGATCGGTGCATGGCGTTGAAAAAAAATTTCTGGCTCATGGGAGAGGTAGTCGTGGGGGATTACCGGCAGCAACTTTTTCGCCCCCAAAACCTACCTACCGGTAGGGCGACAAACAGATTGCAGAGCGTCACCAACTATGAACTGTACAAAGGGCTATGGTCAAGTTTCAACGACAAGAATTTTTTCGAGATCGCGTGGACGCTGAGACGGCAGTTCGGGGACATCGGCTTATACCGCGAAAGCGTTCTCTACAATTTCGCCGACAACCACGATGTGAACCGTGTTGCCAGTTCCGTGAAAAACAAGGCTCACCTCTTTCCACTCTATGCTCTGCTTTTCACGGTTCCGGGCGTTCCGTCCCTCTATTACGGCAGCGAATTCGGCGTTTTGGGGGAGCGCGGTCATGACAGCGACCGCGCTCTGCGCCCTTCGTGGGATGCTATACGGACTGCGGAAAGCGCGGTTGACAGAGACGCGCTACTCAAAGCGATTGCGGATTTTGCTTGCATACGAAAAAACAGCTTAGCGTTACGGGAAGGCTCTTATCGTGAATTGCGCGTTTCTTCCGAACAATTCGCCTTTATGCGGGAAAAGAACGGGGCGTTGGCGCTCATCGCGGTGAACGCTTCAGACAAGGAGCGCGTTATTTCCATCAATGCCGGGGATTTGCGATCAAAGAGCGCGCGCTGGAAGGACGTACTGAACGGCCGCGAATTCCCTGTTTCAAACGGGACGCTTGCCGTGCCGGTGTATCCGTCATGGGCGAGCGTGTTGGAGCCGGGCGCGGAATAGAGGAGGGTAGGCGGCGTCCGCCGCCGGGGGTTGAAACGATTGGCGTATAGGAAATAAAGGACAAGGCGAAGCTTGCCAATTCCTTACAAATTGGACGTTTGCGGCTTATGCGATTTTCTTCACATGTAAAAGGCTGTTTCAAGAACTGAAGTTTTGGAACAGCCTTTTATGTTAAAACTCATGCCGCCAATGTTCCGTTTGTCAAGGAAAATTTTCGAAATTGCTTGTTTTTTGTTTGACAATTCAAAATTGTTCGTCTATCCTAACTATAGGGAAACTGAGCTTCCCTATAGTTAGGATAGTTAACATTAGGAGGATTAAAGGTATGATGCGGTATTTGCAAAAATTGGGCAAAAGCTTGATGTTGCCGGTCGCATGTCTGCCGGTCGCGGCGATTTTGATGGGCGTAGGTTACTGGATTGACCCGTCTGGTTGGGGCGCCAACAATGTCGTCGCGGCTTTCCTGCTCAAAGCGGGAGGGGCGATTATTGACAACATGGCGATTTTGTTTGCCATCGGCGTTGGCGTTGGCATGTCGAAAGACGGGGAAGGGACGGCCGCGCTTGCCGCCCTTATTTCATGGTTGATGATTCAGACATTGCTTTCGCCGGCGGCTTACGCGATGTTTACCGGTGGAGAAGCGCCAGCCGCTTTCGGCAAATTGAACAACCAGTTTATCGGCATCGTGTCCGGTCTCGTTGGAGCGTCCTGTTACAACAAGTTTCATACAACAAAACTGCCTGATGCGCTGGCATTTTTCAGCGGACGGCGCTGTGTCGCCATTGTAACTGCGGGGGCTACACTTGTTGTGGCTCTTATCCTCGCTTTCGTGTGGCCGGTTGTGTATAACGGACTTGTTTCGTTTGGCGAAGCGATTGTCTCCACCGGTGCGGCGGGCGCGGGCATATATGGTTTCCTCAACCGACTGCTTATCCCCATCGGACTGCACCACGCGCTGAACAGCGTATTTTGGTTCGATGTCGCCGGGATTAACGATCTGGGCAAGTTCTGGGGGGG
>JAITAW010000141.1 GCA_031283905.1 Treponema sp.
CGGGGCGCAATTACTTTTTTGCGGCTAATGTAACAACACGCGATTCTGTAACAAACCCCGCGTTTATCACCGTATACCAGCCTTTGCAAGATAAAGCGCGAGTTACGAAATTGAAAATATGCCCATAATACAAAGCGCGTTTTGTGAGGCAGGAGTCCCCATTATGAATAAAACGTGTTGCAATGAAAGAAAAAGACATTTTATAGTGTCATAGTACGAATAACACCCTCAACCGAAGCTACTATAATTCGTTGTCCGTTGCACATTAGCGCGGGTTCACCCAAAAGTAAAGGACGCTAACGCCGCCGATAATGAACATTGTAACGGTTATATAGCGTAACGGGTAAAAAAAGGTAAGTATATTAATCCGTCCACCCGAAGAAGTCATCAGAGCCTAACGCGTCCGTCTGCCGCAACGGGAACGGTCGTAAGCGGCGGAGTATGCTTAAAAGGTTTGGAATTTGGCGCGTGATCTGCATTCGTTTAAACCGGCGGGCGGAAAAGGGCGCGCGGAGGATAGGGAAGGGTCGGGGAGGCTGCCTTCAAGCTGTCCGGAGACAACGTTTAGGACTCGGTGGAGGGGCGGTTATCGCCGGAACCTATTGGAACACGGGAGTATACGGTTAATCTTAGGGTGTATGAAGACGAGCGGACACGGGGTATGGCAAGGGAGTCGGGTTTCATCCGGTAGTACCGGCGAAACGGAATCGGATTCATCCATGAGCGTATGACCAGAAATTGTATAAACGGCGGAAAGAGCGAGAAATTTGCATCCGCTATGCAAGACCGACCGCTTGGTTACCTCTTGTATTTATATAGCTTTGCCTTCTGTGAACTCGCCCTAGCAGTTTGTTGCGCTTCGCGCATAAAATCGAATAAAAATTCACTTTCGTGCATTTTTAATACCTTTGCAACAGGCTGCTAGGAGCCGGTAAGTTTCTGGAGCGGGAATATGTTGCATCACAATCTAACGTCAAGTTGTGGGATAGCGCAACCCGTGCCCTCAGCCTCTTTTTGACAGGGCGTATAGACATGCCCGCGTGGTTAGCGCTATACTTTCTTTATGATTGACGCTGTTACCCTCTTAAAAAGATCGGGCGCAATGCTCGAAGGTCATTTTATCCTGTCTTCAGGACGCCATTCAAACCGTTATGTTCAATGCGCAAAACTGTTGCAGCACCCGGACAAAGCCGCTCTTGCCCTTGCGCCGATCACCGAACGCATCCGCGAAGCCATACAAGCCCGTGTCATTGCCGTTGACGCGATAGTGGGACCCGCGCTCGGCGGCGTCATTGTCGCCTATGAGTTGGGGCGGCAGCTTGGACTGCCGGCTTTTTTTACGGAACGGGACGATTCCGGCATCATGACGTTGCGGCGTGGGTTCGAGGTGGAAGAGGGCATGGGCATCCTTATCGCGGAAGACGTGATCACAACCGCAAAATCATCGCTTGAAACCGCTAAGGCGCTCGAAAAATTAGGCGCGCGCATCATCGCCCTTGCCTGCATTGTAGACCGCCGCGCCGAAGGCGGCGCACTCGCCGCCCTGCCCCTGTATGCCGCGGTGAAGATCGAAGCAACGAACTGGGATGAAAAAGACTGCCCCTTGTGCAGACAGGGCGTACCGGCGGTTAAACCCGGCTCAAGAAAAATGAGCCTCTACGCAATAAGCGAGAACCAAAGCGCCACGGTATCGTAAACGCCGCATTGGTTTGAACGGAGGCTTGCTCTGTTTGTTGCGAACCGCAAGTTCGATGAACTTACAGTTCGCAATGATACTTCCAAAGAAATTGACGATGGTACCGAAATAGAAAATTCAAAAAACTTTTCTTGGAAAGCGTCCATAAATGAAAACAGAACTTTGTATTTCAACAGTACTGTTCCAGATTGATATGATTTTATTAAACAAACCTTATACGGAAAATCTTAAAACGACAATTAGTCAATACAAACGTTTTATCGCATTAGGAGCATTAAAAAGGCGGCATTGACCCTGCCGGAGTAGATGGGCATTAGAAGACCACAAAAACGGCGCCTGATAGAATCAAAATACTTTCAAGAAGTGGAATATTGAACGAAAGAAAAATAAGAAATTTTTCAGGATTTATAAAAACCGTTTCGTACTGTGGATAAAAGAAATAGGTAATAACCCAAACAAGCCGGCGTTTATCAAGCCGTTTTTTGCGTATGGAATAGCGGTCTATTTTATAGAAGCCGTTCACTTATGGCCTTACGCATGGCACTCGACGCGCTTTATATTTATGCTGTATCCCATGCAGTCAATGCTTATCACTTTGTATAACAAATTATATATATTTGCCGAGAACACGGTGGCTCGAGAGTATCTGGCGAAGGATATTGAGTCGCAGGCGTATCGGACATAGAGAAAGCCATTCCGTTTCTGCCGGAGGCCTGTCTCCTTGACATAAACGGGAAGTTCTCCTGCCGCGCTTCAAATTCTAAAGACGGACAAGCCGAGTACCCAACTCCAAAGACAAAGCGACGGTGAGGATACGGCTGGACGGCGGCTGTTCAAGCCTTTTTAAAGGCAAACCGCTTCTTGTTAAGGAACTAGGGAGCGTTTCTACCGGTCGTCGGCAAACCTTGCTTCCCGGCCCGTGATGAGACATTTCAAAAAGTAACCGAAAGGTTTAGGTAAAACATTTTGAAAAGGTAACTTTAGCCTTGTGGACAGCCAAGAGCTGGTCGATGGCCTGGTTAAGGGTATACGCAATTCGACCGGGTTCAGCAACGCCCGTTGGGCGGCGGGCCCGGCCCGCCCCTCCTCGGCCGGGGAAGATTCCGTGAGCCGTTGGTAAGGCGTTTTCAAGGTTTTGTCA
>JAITAW010000291.1 GCA_031283905.1 Treponema sp.
ACGGCCATGATCTGCGGGATATGGACGCAACGGCTCTGCGGGAGCGCATCGGCTATGTCCCCCAGGAAATTTATATTTTTGCCGGAACCATCGCGGAAAATATCGCGCTCCATAACCCGGCCGCGCCGATGGAAGAAGTCATAGCCGCTGCGGAAAAAGCGGGCGCGGACGTATTTATAAATAATTTACCCGAGCGGTACAACACCCGCCTCAGCGAGCGGGGTTCCACATTGTCGGGCGGCGAACGCCAGCGGCTTGCCTTGGCGCGGGCACTCATCGGCAAACCTGATATTATAATCCTGGACGAAGCAACCAGCAATCTTGATTCCGTAAGCGAGCGGTTTATCCACCAAACCATTGAAAAACTGCGCGGAAGCATGACCGCCATTATCATTGCCCACCGGCTTACCACGGTGCGGAACTGCGATATTATCTTTGTTATGGACAATGGGAATATAGTTGAGTCGGGAAACCATAATGAATTACTTGTCAAAAACGGCCTGTACAAAACCTTGTGGGAGGGAACAACAGTATGATGCGTTTTACCGATATGTCCGAATTTCACCGGGGTTATCAATTCTTCATGCTCCGTCCCTCCCGTGGAATAAGCGCGTTTATTATTACCCTTGTCGGCATGGTAAGCGCCGCAATTATCTGGGCCTGTATCATGAAAATGGACGATATTGTAAAAACTACCGCCCTCCTGCGCCCTGCGCGGACTATTTCTGTCATCAAGGCCATCTCCGGCGGGGAAGTGCTTCAAAAAAATTATGTCCACGATGGGTATGTCTATGAAGGGGATATACTCTTGCGGCTTGACGTATTGGCGGATACTTTGGAACTTGACAATTCAAAAAAACTTATGGAACGTCTTGTAAACAATATCCTGATATACGATACGCTTCTTGAGACGATACGGCAGGGTGCCAATGCCGCCGTGATGAAAAAAATGAACAGCGAGGAAGCCTCTATCCGTTCAGAAACCTACCTCATTGAACACCGGCGTCAGCAGGGTCAAATTGAGGAAATGCGGATAAAACTTGACCGGGAACGCGCCATGCCGGGTACCCTTGCGGTTACACAGCGTCTTGAGGATGTGGAGCGGGAACTGGAACTGGCTGAATTGCAGTTTGCCTCATGGAAAAACACCCAAATGATTGATACTATGGATATGGTAAAAAGCCTTTTACAGAACAGGGAAAGTCTTGAACGCCGCATATCCGATCTGGAACGAAACATACGGAACGCCACTATCCACGCTCCTATATCCGGCAGGATAAATGAATACCGGCAGCTAAACAGGGGGGATACCGTTCTGCCCGGGGAAGAAATTATCACGGTTGTACCGGATGCCGAATCAACTCTTAAGGCTGAATTGCAGGTCGATCCGGCCTATATCGCGCAGGTAAAAATTGGACAAAAAGTTACATTGCGTTTCCCGGGCCTCCCTCCCTCAAAATTTGGCAAGATTGATGCCGAAATCAACCTAATTCCCCCCGATTTTACCCAGGGAGCTGACGCGAACCCTGTTTTTATCGTAGAAAGCATCATAAAAAATCCCTGGCTTATGTCTGCCGGTGGTGAAAAAATATATCTTCGCCCCGGTATCGGCGCGGTAGGCAGGATTATCGTTGATCAGGACACCGTAATGCGGATGATTCTTAAAAAACTTGATTTCATTAATGAATCTTACGATGAAAAAGCGTTAGGCGAAGAAAACAAATGAAAATACCTAAAACTGTATTACTGTTTGTTTTTTCTCTTTGTTCTTTGATGCTTTTCGCAAATGAACCGCCGGGTACATTGGAAAAGCTTCTTCTGTCTCTCATCAACAGCGATGAGGTAATCAACGCAAAAGAAAGTTACGAAAACGCCCTGATTGAACAGAAATACCGTTATCTGCAATGGTGGTCCCCGTCTTTCATCCTTTCCAATGACCTTGTTTATCCTTACAAGCATGACAAATTTGACGACCTTGCCGCTTCCGACAGCAGCTCCCTTGTGTTTTCCGCTCCCCTGCCAACCGGTACTCTGCTGGAGCTAACCGCGTCTTACGGTTTGAGCCGCGATATGCTTACGAATATGCTGCCGGTGGAAAAATGGGGTTTTTCCCAGAACATACAAGGCAAAATCGGCGTCGGCCAGTCCCTTAACCCCTGGTGGCTGCATACCGGCCAAAACCCCTACACAGCGGGAGCCGCGTTAAGAACGAGTATCGCAAAAAATAGTTATAATGTTTCAATCAAAACATTCCTGTTTTCCTGCGTGCGCTCTTATATTTCCTTGCGAAAAGCGGAACGCAATAGAAATATGCTTAATGAACGAATATCGCTTTATGATGACATGCTGACCGCATACCGGCAGATGCAGGATAACGGCGGCATTTCGCGGCGGGAATTTCAGAATATACGGAAGGATAAATGGGAAGACGAAGAAAGCCTCTTTTCGCTCGAACAGGATATAAACACCTTGCAGACTGAACTTTATCAGATAACCGGAATACAAACCGGTGCCGTCAGTTCTGAACG
>JAITAW010000024.1 GCA_031283905.1 Treponema sp.
TCGTCCGCGTACACCATCTGGAATTTAATGCAATCAGCGCCCGCTTGGGCTGCGGCGTCTATGAGTTCGGCAGCCTTTGTCCGGTCCGCGCCGTGTCCGGTACCTAGCTCCGCTATGACGAGCGCATGGTACGCGCCGTAGCTTTTATCGCCTATACGAAATTCTGTGTGTTGTTTCATGCCGCTATGATAGCATATATCCGCGTATTGGCGCAGGCGCGGGACGTCCCAAATTTTTCAAATTCTTATAGACATCTTTATCTTCTCATAGTATACTGTAGTCCAACGTATGGAGGTGTCGCTATGACTCAAAAAAAATTTTTTGAACAACGGAGAATAGGCGTGGTCATTCCTGTGGGGGCTTTGCGCGGAGAAAAGAGCATCGGCGTGGGCGAATTTTCTGATCTGGCTGAATTCACGAGGCTTGCGGTCAAGATGGGCATAAGGCTTATCCAGATTTTACCGGTGAATGACACGGGGTATGAAAGTTCTCCGTACAGCGCGCTTTCGGCGTTTGCGTTGCATCCTCTTTATTTGAGAATAGCCGATCTGCCTGAGTCCGGCGGCTTCGCCCCAAGAATCGCGGCGTTGGCAAAACAATTCGGCAAAAACGCGCGTTTTCCATATTACACCCTCCTGAAAGCTAAATTGGAATTGCTCAGGGATATATACGCCGCGCATGAGGACGCTATCGCGGCGCGGACATCGCTCTCAGCGTGGATAGAGGAAAATCCGTGGGTCAAGCCGTACGCCGTTTTCCGCAGGCTGAAACAGGCTAATCAGGAAAAGAGCTGGAAAGAGTGGGACGATCACCGGAATGTCGCAAACGGAGAGATAGACGCGCTGTGGAACGATCCGGCGCTGAAAAAAGAGCATCTGTTCTGGGCGTGGATACAGGAGGCGCTTGACGTTCAATTCCGCAAAGCCGCCGAAGCCGTAGCGCGAGCAGGTATACTGCTGGAAGGCGATCTGCCTATCTTGATAAATGACGACTCGTGCGATGTGTGGGCGCACCACGCATTTTTTCATTTAGACCTTTCCGCAGGAGCGCCGCCGGATATGTATAGCCCCCAAGGGCAAAATTGGGGTTTTCCGGTGTATAATTGGAATGCTTTGGCAAAGGACGACTATTCATGGTGGAAGAACAGGCTTGCTGTTGTGGAAAAATACTACAAAGCGTACCGTATCGACCATGTGTTGGGGTTCTTCCGCATCTGGGCGACTCCAAGACAGGATCTCGCCTCTTCATCGCTGTTGGGCAGATTCATTCCTTCCATCCCTATAACGGCGAAAGACCTTGAAGATATTGGGTTTAACGGCGAGCGCGTCCGGTGGGTTTCCCGCCCCCATATCCCCACTCATGAAGTGTGGGACGCCCTTTCCCGCATACAGAACGCCGATGGAAACAAGGATTACGCCGCCATCCGGTGGGAAGCGGAAAAAGTCTTTGTACAGGCTCTTGACCGCATCAACAACGAAGAGCTTTGGCTTTTTAAGGACGCGGTCAAGAGCGAAAAGGATATAGAGGCGCTTGATATTCATCCTGTCGCAAAGGACTACCTCATTTCCGCATGGCGCAACCGCGTTCTTCTGGAGTACGAAAGGGGACTGTACGCGCCTATGTGGGCTTACAAGACCGCGAGAGCGTATGTGTCTTTCTCGTATGAGGAAAAAGAAAAGGTTGACGCTCTCATAGAGGCGCGCAAACTTGAATCCGAGAAAATGTGGGAAACCCACGGCAAAAAATTACTCGCCATGCTGATAGAATCATCGTCCATGTTGCCGTGCGCCGAGGATTTAGGCGATGTACCCGAGTGCGTGCCGAAAGTTCTCGCTAAACTCAAGATTCCCGGGCTGCGCGTTGTGCGCTGGGCGCGGAAATGGGATGCGGAAGGCGAACCGTATATTCCGTTTGAAGAGTATCCTGAATTGAGCGTCTGTACGCTCAGTGTTCACGACAGCTCCACGGCGCGTGAATGGTGGGAAAAAGAAGCGAATCAGGCGGCGTTTGCCGAATTCATCGGCGAGCCTTCGCTTGCCAGCGTGTACAATCCGGGCGTTGCCAAGAAAATCTTGCAGAAAGCGGCGTCCGCCGCGTCCCGTTTCCGGGTGTTCCAGATTCAGGATCTGCTCCACCTTTCCTTGAAATACTACGCGGATGATTCGGCTTTGGAACGGATAAATGTGCCGGGTTCGGTTACTGATTTTAACTGGACCTACCGGCTTCCCGTCTCCATCGCGGATCTCGAACAAGATGAAGAGCTTATCCGCGCCGTACAAAGCCTTGCCGCCGTAAAACCGGCGGCAATACCCTCGCCAAAGAAAGGCAAGACAAAAAAATGAACCGCTCCGCCGTGAAACGGCACGGCTGGGTATTAAACCGGACCGTGCGAATAAGAAATGGAGCATAATAGGAGAACAGTATGTTTTTGGAAATTGCATTAACTGTATTGGAAGGCAATCGCAAGGGCGCACAGGGCGTTCCCTTAAAGAAAATGGAGTTTCATATTTGCAACGAAGTCCGGAGCGAATGCGGTGTTGAAAGAGACCTGTTTTCCATAACCGGCAATGTCGTGTTTGCGGATTTTCCGGCGGCGCGCGACTTGGCGCAGAAGCTGAATCAGAAGGGCTACAGAGTGAGCGCCGGACAGCTTAACGCCATGGGGCTTATTGATGAAATCCTGCACCATCTTGTCGACTTGTACCGCGAACAGATTCAACCTGATGTATTTGACACCGCGCTTGAACGCCTCAATCGTAATTTAGGAGAATCCGGTACATTGGAGTTGTTGCAACGGTTTTGTACGCGGTTCCCGCCTAAAAAGGTGTACGCGGACGAGACAACGGCGGAGGCGTACCTTGAAACAGCCGAAGGCTCGGTGAGCCATAAGGCGATGTCTCTGGAAGAGATACTCATGCTTGCCATTGCAAATCTCAATCCCGCGTTCAAACCGTTCTTGTTCATGTTTGACGACAAACCGCTTGCGAAACAGTCCGTCTATGGCAATGCGGTTGTGGAGTTGCAGAAACACCTCAAGGGCCTTCCGGCTTTTGGAGCGGATGGGCAGAACCTTTGGGACTTGCTCCGCGCTCCGGCCCTCGCCTCTCCCGATTCTTTAAGCGGACAACTCGCGTTTATGCGCCGGAAATGGGGCTTACTCCTCAAGAAATTTCTTGGGCGTATGCTTTTGGGTATGGACGTTATCAAAGAGGAAGAGAAGCCCCAATGGGGAGGAGCGCCCGGTCCTACCGAAGTCATTACATACGGTAGCCGTGATGTCGAATACGAGAAATACAGTCCGGATCAAGACTGGATGCCGAAAACCGTACTCATGGCAAAATCAACGCTCGTGTGGTTGTACCAGCTTTCCAAAAAGTACCATCGCGAGATTACGCGGCTTGATCAGATACCCGATGAAGAACTGGACGAGCTTGCACGGCGCGGATTCACGGGTCTTTGGCTCATCGGACTGTGGGAGCGGAGCAACGCCAGCAAGACCATCAAGCAGTGGACAGGCAACCCGGAGGCGGCGGCAAGCGCGTACAGCTTGTACGATTACGACATTGCCGCAGAGTTGGGCGGATGGGAGAGTTTGAAGAACCTGCGTGGACGGTGTTTCCAGCGCGGTATACGGCTCGGCTCGGACATGGTGCCGAACCATACGGGTATTGATTCCCGCTGGATGATCGAACATCCGGATCGTTTCCTGCAACTGCCCTACCCGCCCTTCCCTTCTTACAATTACAACTGCGGCAATCTATCCGGCAGGGACGATGTTACGGTGCAGATAGAGGAGCATTACTTTACCAGAAGCGATGCCGCGGTCGTGTTCAAGCGCACCGACAACCGTACGGGCGAGACGCGCTACATTTATCACGGCAATGACGGAACCAGTATGCCGTGGAACGATACGGCGCAAATCGACTTCCTCAACCCGGAAGCCCGCGAAGCCGTTATCCGTACTATCATCGGCGTGTGCCAGCAGTTCCCCATTGTGCGCTTTGACGCCGCCATGACTCTGGCGAAACGGCACATACAGCGGCTCTGGTACCCTGAGCCAGGACGGGGCGGCGACATAGCGAGCCGCGCCGAACGCGCCATTTCCAGCGAGGAATTCAACCGCCGCATCCCCAACGAGTTTTGGCGCGAGGTGGTCGACCGGTGCGCGGCGGAAGCGCCTTATACCCTGCTCCTTGCGGAAGCGTTTTGGATGATGGAAGGGTATTTTGTGCGCACCTTGGGTATGCACCGCGTATATAATTCGGCGTTTATGAATATGCTGAAAAAAGAGGAAAACGCCAAATACCGCGCAACCATAAAAAATACGCTGGAGTTCGATCCCGAAGTTTTGAAACGGTTCGTCAACTTTATGAACAACCCGGACGAAGACACGGCGGTCGCTCAGTTCGGTAAGGGCGACAAGTACTTCGGTATTTGCACCTTTATGGTAACCATGCCCGGCTTGCCCATGTTCGGACATGGGCAGATCGAAGGGTTTGAGGAGAAGTACGGCATGGAGTACCGCCGCGCCTACCGTGGTGAAACGCCCGATGAGTGGTTGATCGAGCGCCACGAGCGGGAAATCTTCCCTTTGATGAAAAAGCGCCTGCTTTTCTCCGGCAGTGAGCATTTCTGCCTGTTTGACTTTTATAAACAGGACGGCTTTATTGACGAAAACGTGTTCGCGTATTCCAACCGCGTCAGCGGCGGCGCCGAGTGCTCGCTGGTATTCTACAACAACTCCTATTACGGGACAGCCGGCTGGATACACAGCGGCGCCGCCAATATCCTTCAACAAGACGGCGGCGTCCGCAAGGACAACCTTTTTCAGGCGCTCGGTCTTGACGGAGATTTTGCTCTTTTCCATGAGCAACGTTCCGGGCTGTGGTTCATACGTTCAGTTCAGGAGATTAGAGAGCGGGGCTTCTTTGCCGTGCTTAACAGTTACGAAGCGCAGGTTTTCCTTGACATTCATTCGGTGCGGGATACGGACGGACGCTGGTCAAAAATATGCAACGAACTCAACGGTAACGGCGTTGAAGACTTGGGCGCGGCAATGCAGGACATCTTCCTTGCGGAGCTTTACGCCCCGTTTGTCACGCTTTTCGAGCGGTCGCGCATCAACGCTTTTGAACAGGCTGTCGCCGATTGCGTTGCATCGGGCAACATCGATGCGGGAGACGGCTTCATCATCACAATAAAAGACAACGTTATCGCCTTTATCACCATGGCGCTCAAATATATCAACGGCGCCGATGGCAAATTCGAAGCCTTTACAAGCGCGTCTTACTACCCGCGAGAGAGTGAAATGCCCGCGCCTGAAACCGTATGGAAAGACTTTGAAGCCTACGCGCAACGAATTTTCCACTATTCCCTTATGCGCAAGAAATCGGACGTGCATAGTGCGCAAAGCGAGCGAAAACCGGTTGGCGCCTCAGATGTTTTTGCCGCCGTAACGGGCGCTTCCGAGCGGGCGCGGTACACAACGGCTTTCTTGCTGGGCTACGGACTACTCTCCCTGCTTCGTTCCATTTTGGGCAAAGGCGCGTCCGGCGCAGACGCGGCGGCCCTTATCCGTCATTGGCAGCTTGATCGCAAAATACGCAACGCCTATACCAAATCGAGTATACCGGGCGACATCGCCTATAACGCCACGGAATTGATGAAGGCGGTGATAGCCCGTACAACGCCGACCGTGGGATCCGCCGAGCCGCTACACGCAGCCGGCAACCTGCTCGCGTCAATCATAATGGAAAACTACCAGAAAGAAGATTTCAGACAGCTTCTCGGCGTCAACGTGTTTGATGACGCGACATGGTTCAACAAGGAAAAATTTGATTTTGCGCTTATGTACGCTTCGTTATTCCTGGCTTTTGAGAGCGAAGATGCCTTTACAACGCGCCCTGCCGCTCGGACTGCGGGAAAGACCAAACCTGACGGCAAAATCTCCGCTTCGAGAGGCGGCAAGAAAGCCGTAGCCCAACCCATTGAATCCGCGTGGAACGCCCGGCTCACGCTCATTATGGATATGCGGGAAAAATTACGGCAAGCCGAGAAAAAGTCGGCGTATAGGCTTGACAAGCTGATAGAAGCGCTGGAGTAAAAGAAAGAAGGAATTGCGGCGCGGGGACGAATCATCCGCGCCGCGTTGCTTTGGCGCTGGCGTGCGCCGCTTGCCAGGCGGCGATTCAAACTTCAAAACCGGTGAGAATAGAGTATGTTGTTGCTTCAAAACTTCAGCTTTGAAACAGCAACCTTTTCACCGGATTGTGAACTCCCGGCAGGCTCTGCCGGGAGTTCACAATCTCGGGCGCGCCGGGAAGCCGACCGAGCGGCGGCGATTTTTCCCCCGGCGCCTCGAAAAACCGATCCAGCCCTATCTTTACCCCCGGCCCGATACGGCGTGCGAAACATTGGCGCGTCTAGGCGAAGAGGTTGCAGGCCGTGGCGCGGAACCAAGCCACCGTTTAGAATAAATTTTAGTGCCGCCCGCTCCGGTTCCGGCCCCAATAGGCGGAACGGGTTCCCGAGCCGTGGCCGTACGCGCTACCCCTTGTAATAATTTGTCGGCCCACCGTAACCGGCGCTTTCATGCCGTCCACCCTGTCTTCCGCCTTTTCGCAAGCGTTATAACGTTCTTTTTTTTAATGCTTCAGCGCCGTCCCAAGCCGCCCCACGCTATGTCCAAAAAAGCGCTCTCAAGACAATATCCGTGTGTGCGTCCGTAAGAGCCGCTTCCGGTTCTCGTATCCGGCGGCGCGCCGCCTATAATTCGCCTATCTCGTTCATAGTTTCCACCTTTATCTTTTTGGGCGGTATATCCTCCTGCCCGTACCGCTTTATTCGCTTGCCCAGCATCGTGTTTCCCGGATCCTGTTCCGGCGCCTCGCTTCATCAAGGCTCCGATAGTTCCCGTTGCCCACGTCCTCCACCGGCCTCTGCTTAAACGCCTCGCCGTATCTTACCATATCGCCCATATTTTCACACCTCAAGTGTCAACTTAAAACCAGGAGGCGACAGTTACCTTGTGCATGGTTGTTTGTGTGGGGGGGGGGGGGTGGGGAATGGAGAAAAAAGTT
>JAITAW010000025.1 GCA_031283905.1 Treponema sp.
CAAGTTCCGCACCCCGTCGTTCATCTGCCGCAGGGTGCCGTTCAAAATCATCTCGGTTTGGAACCCCAGCCCCTCAAGCGCGGCCTTCATGTCATTGGCGTCGTTCAACGTGTTCCGCAACGGCGTCTGGGACGTGTACGCCGCGTTCCCGATCACCAGCGCGTACTTCTCCTGCGCGCATACAAGAGTCGGCAGCAGCGCCAGCGCGGACATCGCCAATACTGCGAATACGATTTTCTTCATGATATTCTCCTTTAGACATGCATAATGAGACACGCATATATGGAAGCGCGTAAACTTTCATATATATAACTATAGCGCGTACTCCGCCTTTTTCCAAGAGGGGGCGGAAAATAAACGCGGGGCTTTATGGGGCCTCAGCGCGGCGCGGGGCAAGGGACGCTCAAGACGTTTGAGGCGGGGCCGCTCAAGAGCGTTTGAGTTAGAGTTGTTGGCAACCCAGGCTTAGAGTTGTTGCCAACTCAGGTTTGGGCGCTCAACGTGTCTCACCCGCCTGTGTGAAGGTATTTCACTCGCTTGTATGCAAGTGTTTCACCAGCCCAAGTGAAGATGCTTCACCCGTCTGTGTTGAAGTATTTCACCAGTCCTCATGAAGGTATTTCACTAACTCGTGTGGAAATGTTTCACCAGCCTAAGTGAAGGTATTTCACTCGCTCGTGTGGAAATGTTTCAACAGCCCGTGTGAAGGTGTTTCACTCGCTCGTGTGGAAGTGTTTCAACAGCCCGTGTGAAGGTATTTCACTAACTCGTGTGGAAATGTTTCAACAGCCCGTGTGAAGGTATTTCACTCGCTCGTGTGGAAGTGTTTCACCCGCTTGTGTGGAAGTATTTCACCAGTCTGTGTGGAAATGTTTCACCAGTCCGCGTGAAGGTATTTCACTCGCTTGTGTGGAAGTGTTTCATCCGCCTGTGTGAAGGTATTTCACCAGCCCGTGTGGAAGTGTTTCACCCGCCTAAGTGAAGGTATTTCACCAGTCTGTGTGGAAATGTTTCATCAGTCTGCGTGAAGGTATTTCACTCGCTCGTACGGATTATCGCCACGCAACCATTCGATCCATTTATCATCCGTACCGAGCGGCAGGCGCGGAAAGCGCTCGCCAGTTGTGATTTTGGGACGGTTGACCGGTAACTACGATGAATTTTTCAAACTCATGGCAAAAACAACCGGAAAACCATCGGGCGTGCGGCGCCGGTATTTTGAGCGCTATACGCCGCTTTGATATAACGATAAAAAGACCGAAACAATCAACGCCTATTGCAGCCTACGCGGAGTTGGCGGCATAGACCGCGTTTTGAACCGCTCAGAAGGGAGAGATGACAGCCTCACCGCTTGGCGGTAGGGCGCTTGAAAAGCAAAAGGGTTTGCGTTAAAATGAGTCTTGTATATTGAGGTAATATCATGGATGAAAAAACGATTTTGGCAATTGACGACTCGCCTGAAATACTTGAAAGTCTTAACGGTATTCTGGGAGATGATTATGATGTACGACTTGCCAAGACCGCAAGCGCGGCGTGGACGGCGCTTCGTTTAACCGAGGTAAATCTTATTCTTTTGGATATAGAAATGCCCGGAATGTCGGGTTTTGATTTTCTTGAAACCATCCATACAACAAGACCGGAATATAAAGATATTCCGGTTATTTTTATTTCTTCCTATGCGGATCAAGAAACCATAGACAAGGCGCTGAATATGGGAGCCGTAGGGTACATCGTAAAACCTGTCTTACCCGAAGATTTGCGTGAAACGCTCAAAGGCATTCTCAATATGCCGGATTTTGAAAAAACAACCGCGGATTTAAGCGAAAAACCGTTCTAGTCCGTTTTTAGAGAGCGGGCGTACTGTCTCACATTTTTACCGGTCTAACCGTTGTTTACAAAGCGGCAAAAAATTGATACGATATGACCATGTTATTAAGCGAATTAGGAACGCCCGTTGAAACGCTGCGGGCAAAAATCTATGATACATGGAGGCGTCTTTGAAGACGCTTCCTTTGCGGATCGTATTGCCGGTATAGAAAAGAAATCGGGCGCACCCGATTTCTGGAACGATCAAGCGTCTGCTGAAAAGACAATGGGGGACCTGAAAAGCCTCAAAGCCCGCTATGAACCGTGGAAGGTGATCAAAGCCGCTATTGATGATCTTGAAACCCTGTATGAACTTTCGTGCGAAGAAAAAGACGAATCCCAAGCGCCTGAAATAGAAGCGGCGTTAAAAGACCTGTCGGCGCGGTTTGAAAAACAAAACCTGTTCGAGCTTATGTCCGGCGAGGTCGACAAAAACGGCTGCTTTCTCACCATTCACGCCGGAGCGGGCGGCACAGAAGCCTGCGACTGGTCGCAGATGCTCTACCGTATGTACCTGAGGTGGGCTGAACGCAAAGGGTTCTCCATTGAGGAAGTGGACCGGCTCGAAGCCGAGGGCGGCATAAAGAGCGCCACGTGCAAGCTGCAGGGCGACTACGCCTACGGCTTTCTCAAGGGCGAGTCCGGCGTTCACCGCTTGGTGAGGATTTCGCCGTTTGACGCAAACGCGCGGCGGCATACGTCGTTTGCGTCCTGTTATGTTTTTCCGGTACTTGACGATTCCATTGAAGTGGATATCCGCCCGGAAGACCTGCGCGTGGATACGTACCGTTCCGGCGGCGCGGGCGGTCAGCATGTCAACAAAACGGACAGCGCGGTGCGCTTTACCCACCTGCCGACGGGCATTGTGGTGGCGTGCCAGAGCGAGCGCAGCCAAACCATGAACCGCGCTACCGCCATGAGTATGCTCAAGGCTCGGCTTTACGAGTATTATAGAGCGGAAAAAGAAAAGGACAACGAGCGGTTCGCTCAAGAAAAAAAAGACATCTCTTTTGGCAGCCAGATACGCTCGTATGTGTTCCAGCCCTATACCATGGTGAAAGATACTCGTACCAAGGCTGAAATGGGTAATATTCAAGCCGTAATGGACGGAGACATAGATCTTTTTATAGAGGAGTATCTACGTTTTGCATGGAACGAGAAGAAATAAGCGGATATATGGGAACAGGGGAATCCAGAGATGGAAGCGGAATACTATTCCCGTGTTGCCGTACTCTGTGAAGGCGGCGTTCCTCTATTATCGCGCCGTTCTTTTTTTTCTCCTTCTTTTCTTTCCCGCCTTATCGCTCTATGCAAAAGCGTCCGCCGAACCCGCGCCCGCGCCGCTGAATCCCCAATGGGGCTTTGCGGTAACGGCGTTTGACATATCGGGGCTTCCGCCGGAGCATCAGAATATCGGGGTTTCTGTGCAACGTGAATTTGTTTTACTGTTGAACGCCATAAAACAGCGGCGGCGCGGCGCGGAGGAATACGCATACTATGAAACCGTGGCGTGGGACAAAAGCAAAGCGGCCGCGGCAAAAGCCATAGCCGATAAATGGAATCAGCGCGATCAGCTTCTGTTCCTTGGCGAGCCGTCGTGGAAATACAAAAAATCCCTTAAAACCATAAACGGCGATATAGAGAAGTTGCGGGACGCTTTTGAGAAAGCGTCCGCCGAAGCGCCGCTTATTGAGTGGGAGCCAGCTTTCACCGTAACTGAGGATAATAAAAAGGGAACGTATCCCAAAGCGCCTGAAACCGGCGCCGAATTCGCCTTTTGCGCTCAGCAAAACATAGACGGTTTTTTAACGGGCGTTGTTACGCTCTTTCAAGGGCGTATATACCTTAGGTTGAAGATGTACACGCTGTACAGCAATTCTTATTCATACGAAGACAGCATTCTGTTTTCATCCGATCAAATGAACAACGCCGTCAAGGAGCTTGCCGGCGATTTTACCGCGGCGATTTCCGGCATCGCGCCCGGAACGCTTACGGTTCACTCTGACGCCCCGGACGCCTTTCTTTTTATCAATGAAACTTTTGCCGGAACCGGCGAGGTTTCCGGCTTTGAGCATTCCCCCGGAGAAGTAACCGTTACGGCGTCTGCGAGCGAACGGGAATCCGCTTCCGTTTCCTTTGAGCTTGGCGAAGGTGAACAAGTTGACGCATCTTTTACGTTGCCCCTCATCAGGCTGGTTCCGCTTTCTTTTACCGCGCTGACGCCGCAAGTAAAGTCAAAATGGGCGGTGTTTACCCCTACCGTATTCTCTGAACAGGAGTCCGCCGTTTACCAGGGAGCGCTCTATGTGGGACAGACGCCGCTGACGCTTGACGTAGGAGACGGTTCGTTTACCTATTACCGGATAGAAAGCGATCAAACCGGACTTGACGGAACCATCAACAAGACTGCCGGAACCGTTGTCGTTGATTCAAGAGCGGACATGGCGGTGGTAAAGACGCGCGTGTTGCCGGATCCTGAAAAAAAACCTGTTGAAAAGGCTATGGACAGGATGTACCTGTCTTACGGTTTGTTTTGGCTGACATTGCCCATCGCTTTGGTCGCCGGTATGGACGCCCTCTGGGGCGGTCGCGGAGGTATGCTCGGCGCGGCCATCCAAGGCCGCTCCTTGCCGGACGTGACTACATGGCTTCCCATTTCGATAGGCGCGACCATTGCGGCGGGTACGGCCCTGGGTTTTACGATCATCAACGCCGTTTTGTATTTTTCTACGGCAAACAAGAATTCTCCCGTGATAGTAAAGTAAAACGTTGCCAATGCCGTCACAGGCGCGCCGCCGCGCCTACTCGTCCTTGGTTTTTAACACCGCCAGAAACGCGCTCTGGGGCAACTCCACGTCGCCGACCATGCGCATACGCTTCTTGCCTTCCTTCTGTTTCTCCAGCAGCTTCCGCTTGCGGGTGATGTCGCCGCCGTAACACTTGGCAAGCACGTCTTTGCGCAGCGCGTTTACGGTCTCGCGGGCAATGATCTGGCTGCCGATAGCGCCCTGAATGGGAATCTTAAACTGCTGGCGCGGTATTTCGTCTCTAAGCCGCTCACACACGATGCGGGCGCGGTTATAGGCGTTGGGACGGAATACCAGTTGGGAAAGCGCGTCCACCACCTTACCGTTAAGGAGAATGTCGAGTTTGGCAAGCTCGGTGGGCTTATAATCCGTAACATCGTAGTCAAAGGAGGCGTACCCCCGGCTTATGCTCTTCAACCTGTCGTAAAAATCAAAAAGCACTTCCGCAAGAGGCATGTCGTAGAGCAACTCCACCCGTTTCTCATCAAGGTAGCTCATATTGGTCTGAACGCCGCGTTTCTCAATACAGAGCGTCATAATATTGCCCAAAAAGTCTGTGGGAGAGATGATGGACGCCCTGATATACGGCTCTTCAGCGCCTTCAACCCGCCCATCGTCAGGGTATTCAGTGGGATTGTCGACAAAAACCTCTTCCCCGCTATGCAGTTTCACGCGGTACTTCACCGAAGGTGCGGTAAAGATCACCGATTGATTAAATTCACGCTCAAGCCGCTCCTCTATCACCTCAAGATGCAGAAGCCCCAGAAAGCCGCACCGAAAGCCGAAGCCAAGCGCCGCCGATGAATCCTTCTCGTAAACAAGCGAAGCGTCGTTCAGCTTGAGTTTTTCAAGGCTGGTTTTAAGTTCCTCATAATCATTGCTGTCAACCGGGTATATTGATGAAAATACCACAGGCTTCACCTCACGGAAGCCTGGAAGCGGCTTTTCGCACGGATTCTCCGCGCTTGTTACCGTGTCGCCCACCCGTACATCGCTTACGGTCTTGATGCCCGCGAGAAAATAGCCCACATCACCAGCGCTCAACTCATCCTGCCTGACGAGCGCCAATTTGAACACGCCGAGGCTTTCTATTTCGTATTCGGAGTTGTTGTTCATAAACCGTATCTTCATGCCGCACCGAAGGGTTCCGTCAAAGACGCGGAGGTGTACCACCACGCCCCGGTAAGGATCGTAGTGGCAGTCGAAAATGAGGGCGCGCAAAGGCGCGGCCGGATCGCCGCTTGGCGGCGGAATCTGGCGGACAATGGCTTCAAAAAGCTCGTCAACGCCCGTTCCCTGCCGCGCCGACACGAGGAGGGCTTTTTCACCGTCAAGCCCTAAATCGCGGGTGATCTGCTGTTTTGTACCGGGAATATCCGCCGCCGGCATGTCTATTTTGTTGATGACCGGCGTTATTTCAAGGTTATGCTCAAGCGCCAGGTACATGTTGGAGAGCGTTTGCGCCTGTACGCCCTGGGTGGCGTCAATCAGCAGCAACGCGCCTTCGCACGAACTGATGGCGCGGCTCACCTCGTAGGTAAAGTCAACGTGTCCGGGCGTGTCAATAAGGTTCAACGTATACGTCGCGCCGTCTCTCGCCGTATACGGAATGGCGACCGCCTGACTTTTGATGGTGATGCCCCGTTCCCGCTCAATATCCATGTTGTCAAGTATTTGATCCTGAAAGTCGCGATCTTCCACCAGCTTGCCTTTTTGGATAAGCCTGTCCGCCAGCGTTGACTTTCCGTGGTCTATATGGGCGATGATGCAAAAATTACGGATAAGGTCTGTTTTCATTTTCCGTACAATAGCGGAAAAGGCGCGGGAAGTCAATATGACGGCGCATCGCGCTTGTGTTGAAGACATTTCAACTCCGCTTTATTCCCACTGTCATGGGATGCGCCGTTCAAAGCGGGGTATCCGCGTGGCAAGCCCGTCTACTACCGTTTTTTGTTGGCGTTACCAGTGCTAATCCTTAAAGAACGTTGCCCGTTGAGACTGTCAGAAAAGCATACAAATAACAAAAATTGCGCTATACTTCAGTTACTATGCCACGATATAAATATTTTGATATATCCCAGGGATTATTCCTTACCGTCTGCCTTGAGTAGCAACTCATTCCCGGCTCCTTCGAACATACCGTGAACTATCTCATCGACCGGTTGGACATCCCCCCCCTTCGACGCCGCCTTCCATAATGATACGACCGGGGATCCCGTCTATCCCCCTGCCGTGACGCTCAAAATAATCTTCTATATGCTACTCCCGGGGGATTATCACCGGACGGCCCATAGAATACGCCTGTAAAACCAATATCATAGTAAAAGCCCTTGCCCGGGACGCGGAAAGCGGCTACGACACCATAGCGCGCGTCATCAGCGGGCAGGCTGAGGCGGTGAAATATCTTTTTTCCAGGCGCCGCCCACGTGTTACGCGCCGGGGCTCATCGGGGGAGAACTGTTCGCCATAGACGGCCGCGAGCCGCCGTCCA
>JAITAW010000063.1 GCA_031283905.1 Treponema sp.
GTGAAAAGCCCTTCGTAAATGCCGGTAAAAACCTGCGCCTCGCTTGCATACCACGCTTTCCTGAAATCAAACTCTACGCCGGATCCCACCGACATGGTCATGGTAAGCGTATCGGGAACAACGGGGGAAGAAGGCGGCGTCCCATAGGCGTTAGGCGAGCCTTCGGCAGGCGATTCGTCCTCAAGCGGACTTTCCGGCGGAACTTCCGCCGGTTCGCCGGAATCTTGTGATTCAGGCTCGCCGTTTGCCGTTTCAGGGGCGGCTTCTTGTTCCGGCGAATCCGGAACTTGCCCGCCAAGCGCGTCTTGCGCGGCGGGCGGCGGGCCTATACGCGATGGATCGAAGTTTGGTTGAGCTTGCACCGGCATCCGGTACGCCAACAACAACACAAGGCATACAACCACCACGCTACCGCGAATTGCATGCAACCTTTTTACAGTTCTATATATCATAATAATCCTTTCCCTCATCATCGTTTCTGAGTGGTGATGCCGAGCTTTTCGAATTGCGCCTCTTCTTCTTTTTGAGCGATATACTCACATCGTTTTTGATTCGCTCTGGTGAACGTAGCTTTAATGGTGGATAATTCGGGTTTAATACCTTTTACCTTGGAACGGTCGTCTTTGTCAATATTGGTTTTGAAGTACTCGTCCATAGCTACAAGGGTTTTATACAGGTTTTGCAGATAGCGGATATTCTTTTCAAGGAAAGAGACAAGTTGATTTTCCTGCAACGCTTGAAGTTTAGCGGACTCCGCATCTTTGTCCGTGGCAATTTGGCTCAAACTTTTAATCCGTTTGTCAATATCGGCGCGTACTGCGCTGAAATCCACGCGCTTCACGGACAAATTGCCCGCCTGATCCCTATATTGCAGATCGTATAAGACAGGTTCGGCGTCCTTACGGAGCAATTTTATGAAAAAACGTTTGATTCTCTGCCCTAAAGAGACCTTTTTATGCGCAAGCAGAGCGTTGTTTTCGTCAAGTTTAAACGCCACATCGGCAAGTACGTTTGAAACCGCTCCAATCGTCTGTATGCCTTCTATTAAATATTGTTTGAACGGCACGAAAGCGGTTTCTTCTTCTTTCTTTTCAGCAACCGTAAGAGAATTGAGAACCGCCTTCCGTAACGCGTTGCCATTGCTTGAGTAGTCTTCCTTGAGAATTTCTTCAATAAGATCGGGGTAGTACGAGACGCCGTGCATCAAGGAGGGAAATTCCTTCTTTATTTGGGCCGGCACCGGCGTCCCGCCTTCCGGCAAAGCGGCGGTTATCGCAACGCGCACTTTCAGCTTGTAGGTTTCCCTGTTAAAATTGGCAAGCAGCTTCAAAGAAGCTATCACGCTACCGGTAGTTCTCGCCAGATTGGACAAAGATTCGTTGACAATGCTCAACGTCAACGGATCAGCGTGCGTTCTTACCTGATTGATGAACTCCACGGCGTAATAGGTGTTTATGGAAGCGGAATTTAAAGAAAAATGTGTCCAGTCGATAAATTTTATCAACCCTAAAATGCGTTTAATGCGATCCATCGTAAAAAATTCGACATTATATTCATAAAAGTTGACCAAGAAATCCAATTGGTTGTCAAAATCCGCAAACCGTACGCTCAGTTTATCCATTTTTTCCCCTTCGGGAAAATTACTGGTGTCAGGCGCTTGAATTTCTCCCACCTTCGCTTCCTGTTTATAAGGATCTTCGTTGATAAGCCCTCTTTTAAGGAAGGCATTGTACAGCACGGAATAAGAAGTTTGAAAAACGCGCAAGTCTTCCTTTATTTTTGGTATTTCAGATTCTTCAAGCCATTGACGCCTATCCTCGATGGCGTTCGTCAAACTTTTGATATAATCGGACAATTCGCTCATTGGTTTAGTATAATACAAGAGGTTAATTAAAGCAATACATGCATCAACTTCTTTTATAATGCATGAAACATTTTTTTCTCTATTCTATATACGGTTGGTCCGCGTTCTTCTGTTTATCCGCGCCGCTTGCGGCGTGCGCCGCCGGGTACGACATGCCCTACCGCGTCGCGTTGCCCGCCGTACCCGATGCATGGACCGTTGTTTTGGGGGACAATCGCTGGCATATCGAATGGATAAATTCCAATGGAACCAGGGAAATCCGCGATGTAGACGGGCGTGAAGCAACTGAGTCCGGCGTTGTATCCGCCGGAGCCGGACTTGAGATTCATATCTTACAGGAATTGGCGACTCCGGTCATCGCCTATCCCTACTGGAGCGGTAAAGACATTGCGCCGGATGTCATGCGTCCCGCAGGCGCGATATTCCCGTCTGACGCGGACGTCTCTTCCGGTACGATCTCTCTGTCATGGACAGGCGGCGTGGAAGCGGTTTTGTATGCGGAGCTTGCGCGGAGCGCGTCTCACGCGGAACGCGATTCAACGCGGCAACCGCAGTATTTTGACTGGCGGCGGTTTAGAGAACTGCTTGAAAGCGCCGCCATCCCTGAAAACGTCCGGTTAGACCCGTGGCTTGCGGACTGGAAAGCAATAGCGGAGAAAACCGCCTCATCAGGTTTTGACAGGCGCCGGATTACCGCGATAACACGGCGGGAAATCGCCGTGCCTGCTCTGCCGGGCGAGATATGGATAGGAACATCGCCGTTTGCGCCTCCCATCGCCGCGCCTGCGGAAACGGAAAAGACGCTCGTTTTGTTGGCAAACGATGCCGTTGATACGTATATTTCAAAAGAGGGCGTATTGCGGGTTTCTTCAAGCGCGTGGATATGGACGCCGTGGCAGCTATATTAAAACGCGAAGGGGGCGGATACTGTTTCGCGGTGCAGTTCACGTCCCAATATGGAAAGAATAATGACGGATCCTGAGGGGAGTTTATAAGGAACGGTGAGTTCGCCGCCTGAAAAGCTGGTTTCTAAAAGGATTTTTCGCTCGCCGGAGGGCAGTTGGGCGTCAAGAATGGTTTTCAATGGATACGGGTTCTTTGACATGGCGTAGGTGAACAGGGAGAACACCTCGCCCTCCGCCATCTTGTTAGGAGTTGCGACCGTGAGCGTTATGCGGACGCCGGCTTCAATCTCTATACCGGGCAAGGGCGACTGCTCCACAATGGTTTCGGCTTTTTCGTTTTCCAGAACAGGGCGCGTCTTAAAGGCAAAGTCAACGTTTGTTTTGCCTATGAGATCAAGGGCTGCCTTAACGGAAAGTCCGGTGAACTTCGGCGTCTTGATCGGTGCTTGCCCGTCGCCCCTGCTCACCACAAATTCCAGAACCGTTGAACTGCTGATGGAAGACCCGGGCTCCGGGCGTTGCTCAAGTATGACTCCGGCCGGTTCATGGGAATACTCGTACATAAACGGTTCTTTTATGACAATAGAAGGCAGATCGGAAGATAAAAGGACTTGCATCTCGGCGCGAACCGTCTCAATGGAACGCCCGCGATAGTCTTCTATGCTATTTATCATTACACCCTGGCTTATCACGAGCCTGACGCGCCGTCCCGCCTTGACAATGGTTCCCGCAGGCGGATCCTGCTCCAACACTATGCCCCTGGCTTCCGCCGCATCCGGATACCGGAGATGAATGCGCGGATACAGTTCCATTTTCTGCAGCTCAATCAAAGCATCGACAATATCCTTTCCGCACACATCGGGCGTCATGATCTGCTCCTCGCCCTGCACTGCGGCAAAGAAGATCGCCAATCCCACAAGAAACGCAAAAACAAGTACGCCGAGCGATATAAAAACAATTATGCCGCCGCTGAACCCGCTTCTTTTTGGGCGTTCCGTTTCACCAGGATATTCTCTTTCCTGTTCGATTTTTTCGGTGTCTTTCATAACAACTCCTGTATTCAGCCTAGCCGGCTCCCTATAAAATTCCGCGCTCCGTTCAGAAACGCCTTCCATTCAAGCGCTTTCCTCGCCTGATACCGCAACCTCGTTGCGGCGAGCGCACCGCTTCCGCTCTGAATCAGAATGCCATGCGGCGCGTCCGCGCCCAGAACCGTACCGGCCGGCGCGTCAGAACCGCCGGAGACCGGATGCGCGTCAAGAATGAAGAGCTTTTCCCCGTCATGTGTCGTCCACGACTGGGGCCACGGGGTGAAAGCCCGAATGCGGGCGGCGATGACTTCGGCGCTCAACGGCCAGATGATAAGCCCGTCCTCTTTTTTTATGGCGGCGCAATAAGAAACCGCTCCCGTTTGGGGTTTTTCCATGAGCGTCTTTTCCGCAACGCCGCGAACCGCCGCGACAAGCAATTCGGCGGCTCTGACCGCCACATATTCGCTTAAACTTGCCGTAGTCTCCCGCCCCGTTAGCGGGAACGCCTCCTGCAAGAGAAGGCAGCCGCTGTCCACCTCCAGCGCCACCCGCTGGACGCTGATCCCGGTTTCCGCATCGCGGTTGAGGATAGCCGCCTGTATGGGGCTGGGACCCCGGTATTTGGGGAGGAGGCGTGGATGTACATTGACGCCGCCGCAGGGGAAAAGAGCCAAAAATTTCGGGCCAAATATGCTGCCGTACGCAAACGACACCAGCATATCAGGCGCGAGAGACGCGACCGCTTCCCGCGCTTCGGCGTTGAGCCTTTCCGGTTTCAGGACAACAAGCCCTAAAGCCGTGGCCGCGCTTCCCGCTTCTGACGGCTCCGCCCGCCCGCCGCGACCCTTAGGCGCATCCGGATTAGTCAGGACGCCGGCGATCTCGTATCCCGCGTGGCTACGGGCGAGGCCCGCGAGCGCGTACAGGGAAGGAACGGCTATATGAGGGCTTCCGGCAAACAAAATACGCATTTTTAAGCAATCGTCTTCCGTTTCTCGTATTGGGCGATGACGCGGACGCGTTTCTGTTCGGGAAGCCGATCGATGAACAATGTCCCCTCCAGGTGATCGTATTCATGCAGTATCACCCGCGCAAGGATGCCTTCTGTTTCTATGGTGAACGCCTTACCCCTCTCGTTCCACGCCTGCACCTTGATTTTTTCCGGTCTTATTACCTCGGCGTATATGCCGGGTATGGAAAGGCACCCCTCCTCGTACTTAACGGTTTTCTCGGAAGTTTCCATAATAGACGGGTTGATAAACACCCTCGGTTCATCTCCATCAATATGCGTTACAAAGATTCGTTCCATAAGCCCAATCTGGGGGCCCGCAAGCCCGACTCCCTTGCCTGCGTGCATAAGCCGTATCATTTCTTCCGCAATTTTCGTTGTTTCCACCGTGAAGCGTTTTACCGGAAGCGCCTTGCGTTTAAGCGTCTCGTTTCCCAGTAATAGTATTTCCATATAGGTATGATACAGGAAACGTTTTTTTTTTTCAATAGCGCGGGTTTGGCGGGCGAAACGCGGTCTATTGGGAGAACTGGTATAAAGCCGGAGGATGCCTCCGGCGCAAACTTATATGGTTTTATCGCCGGATTCAAGTTGTACATCGGCGCACAGAGCGCATAAAAGCGCAAACCAACCGCAGGTCTAACGGAAAAAGCTGGTTGACCCCTCTTTCCCGGTGCGGTTCACGAATTCAGCACCCGGCTTTGCCGGTGGTGTTTGACTTGCCCATCCTGCTTTTATATTCGTTCTTTCAGCCGGAGCAAACATCCGGGGTAATAAAGAATCCCCGCCGCAAGCGGCGGGGTATTGAAGATTTCTCCTTGAAATCTTTGCGTATGTGGGGGAACAAATCCCCCACACCCCCAGTTTTTACGCCCTAAAGGGCGGGGAATT